>JAUQXG010000530.1 GCA_030834765.1 Lutispora sp. | reverse complement strand
ATTTATATTCTTCCTAAACATTCTTCCTGCTCCGCCTGTCGCCAAAATGATTGCCCCTGCTTTAAATATTATTTCATGCCCATTTTTTAGCCCTAATGCTCCACATACCCTCCCAGTTTCATCCTTTAATAGCTCAATGATTCTTACATCTTCTATTACCTTTACACCGATTTTATGGTTCTCATTTCCAAGTACCCGTACAATTTCCCTGCCGGTTGTTCCTCCACAGGTCAAAGATCTTGCCTTTGTACATCCTGAAAGCAATCTTTGAATGGGTCTGCCTTGTTTGCTGTCAAATTCCAATCCCATATCTATAAGCTCCTGAAGTCTGTCGACAGATTCATCAGCAATTACTCTGCAAAGATTTGGATCTCCCAGTCCACCACCCGTGGATACAATGTCGTCATAGTATATATCTGGGGTATCTCCGTCCCCTTCAAAATTGAAAGGTGCATTGATTCCCAAAGCTTCTGAAGCCACTATGTCAGTACTTCCGCTATATCCATATTTCCCGCAAACTGCTAGCATCACATCCAACCAAGGATTACTCCTTTTGGCTTCAAGAGCGGCACGGCTGCCAGCCGCGCCTCCTCCAATTACAAGCACTCCACACCTTATCTCTTCCATTTTGCCTCCTATACAATAGTTTTTTTGAGGAGCATTCGTTTTTATTATATTAGCTTTAACTACAACATGAGTTTGAGGACGGTGTCGTAGCTCTCCTTTGTGGAGAAGCCATCTTTACTGCATTTGATGGGCAAACTTCCATACACATTCCACATCCATCACACTTACTTGAATTTACTACCGCGCCAACCTTAGTTACCTTTATTGCATCATAGAAACAGCTTCTTACACATATCGCACACTTTGTGCACTTGCTGTAGTCAACTTCTGCATATATCCCTTCAGCTGCTCTTTCAACTTCCGCAGTTTTCAATATATTTGGAAGCGCTAATCCACGTATTTCATCTAGTGAACTGTAACCTTTTGCATCTAACCACGCGTTTATGTTGTCTGTCCATTTTTTGCTAACTCCATAGCCTTGTAACATGATGCCTACGCCGGATTGAACAAGGGTAGCCCCAACTAGTGTGTATTTTATTACATCTTTCCAATCCCAAACGCCTAACCCTGCAATAATCGGAATATGTAATCGTTGTGCAGCCTGTGCAACGAATTTAAGACCATAGCCTATTAGGTATGGACCACCCCAACCGCCTTGAGCACCTGGTCCAATAGGTCGCATTGTATCAATATCAATATCAAAGCCTGACAGTCTTGCTGATAAATTTACTGCCATAGCTCCCGCTTCTTGACAGGCTACTGCTATATCAACAGGGTTTTGTGATTGAGGAGAAATCTTAACACTAAACGGTTTCTTCAATAATGCTGCGCAGGTCCTTACAATCTCAGGGCACATATCTACTGCGCCAGCACCCATCTTTACACCCATGTCAGCAGCGAAAGGACATGATACGTTAAGCTCAACCCAATCAGCCTTTGTTTCGTTTACCATATTGCACATAGTTACCCATTCTTCAATAGAAACACCTGATAAACTAGCCATCACGATGCCAGTATCTCCTACTTCTTCTTTAGCCTTATTTACATCTATCATGTACTCTTCATATCCAAAATGGGAGCACTCTTCTAATGAATTCAATGTAAATGCATGTGGTAATTTTTCAGGATATCCTGGATAATCTTTATAATCATATAATTTAAATCTTGGACGCGGAAAGCTTCTACCTAGCTTTCCCATATCACCAAATAGTGATTTAACTATAACGCCGCCTGCGCCGCCTTCAATGCCTTTCTTTGTACCAACCCAGTCCATTGAAGGACTTGCTGACCCAACTATTACTGGATTAGGGAATACCACCCCTGCTGCTGTTACTTTTAAATTTGCCATAATAAAAATTCCTCCTACTATTTTTTATTTTTTTAGTATTATGTCTTCCTTTACAGTTGTATTAAATATTCAAAAGTTCCCCCCTTTAATTGCAACTTACAAGCTGATATAAGTTTAATATCTTAGATCATGACTATAGCGCACTCTTTCACATACTTCTAATGTGCTTTTCTTAATATTAGCTATATGAGAATGCAGCAGCTCTACAGCCTTATCTAGATTGCGTTCTTTAATAGCACCAAGAATTTCAATATGTTCCTGTTTTGATTTATCCAGTCTTCTGGGAGTCATAGCTGAAATTCTTCGAAGCCTCTCTAATTGTGAATTGATCGTATTTAAGAAATTTACCATACGATGATTTCTGCTGTAGTTGACTATCATTTGGTGAAGGACCCTATCACTTTTATAGAAATCTTCAGGGCTAGTCTCATCCTCTATCAATGAATTCAATAGTTTCTCTACTTCTTCAATTTCACTGTCAGGTATGTCATTTATAGCTGCCTTCAAGGCCATTCCTTCAAACATTGCTCGTAGCTCAAATATTTCTTCTACATCTTGAGTGGTAAGCTCCTCAACAAATGTGCCTCTGGCCGGTATATGATGCACGAGACCCTCGGCATCCAGTTTTTTTAAAGCTTCTCTCACAGGTGTCCTACTAACACCAAGCAAGTCTGAAATCTCCTGTTCTACAATTGCTTGTCCCGGCAACAACTTATAGGACACAATACTTTCATACAAGTAATTATACGGGATGCTCTTTAACTCTTTTTGCTTCAAATTATCCCACCTTACATATTTTGTGCACTTTATTTATACTTTAAATATACTAATAGTATACAATTAAATATATTCGATTTTTTCTGTAAAATACCTTCTGCATTATTAAATATTTTATTGTTAAATTGTGCAATATTATCCCATATAAGGCAATATAAACTCTTATCGCAATACTTACAGACGAATTTCCTTGATAATGATATGCCATAAGACGAGCCATACAATTTTATATATTTATAGAACTTCTATCCTTTCATGAATCTGGGGGATCACATCAGTCCCTCCCATCTTCTAAAAAGTTGATTTTCTATATCAAGCTGATCTAGGATACGCCCAACCGTATGATTTACTATATCATCGAGAGTTTGTGGAGAAGCATAGAAGGCCGGAACTGGTGGCATTATTGTAACCCCTAATCGTGAGAGTTTAAGCATGTTTTCTAGATGGATAGAATTTAATGGTGTTTCTCTGGTCAGAAGAATAAGCCTTCGCCTTTCTTTTAAACATACATCAGCAGCCCTTATTAAAAGTCCTTCTGCATATCCGTTTGCTATTCCACTAAGGGTTTTCATACTGCAGGGAGCTACAATCATCCCGTTATTTTTGAAAGAACCACTGGCTATGGCTGCCCCTAGACTTTCTTCCTTATATACTTTATCAGCAAGAGAGCGGACTTCTTCTACCGCATACTTTGTTTCTTCCTCTATTGTCAATTCCCCCCACTTGCTTATTACTAAGTGAACTTCTGCATCTCTTTTCTTTAACTCTTCAAGAAGCCTTATACCATAAATTGCGCCTGAGGCTCCACTAATTCCTACAATAAGCTTCAAGTTGAAAACCCCCTTTCAATCTTTAATGGCATAAACCTACAATTCAATATAATGCTATAAAAATAGCTCTCTATTCACAAGGTTTTATTCCTTGCGTGTTTGCAGCTGATGGTACCCAGCTTTCTGTCGGGCTTCCTTCAATGTTGCTCCATTTTTTATTGCAGCCTCTATTAAAGCTTCTTTCTCTGCTATTTCCTGTGATACCTTCAATACTTCTTCTGCTCGCTCTATAGGAATTGCTAAAACTCCCGTCTCATCTCCAATCACAATGTCTCCAGCCTTAATCTGTATTCCAGAGACAGCCACAGGTACATTTACTGCATCTACATAAACACGATCCTTACCAGTAACCATATAAGTTCCTTTTGTAAATATGGGATACTTTATCTTCTTTATAGCCGGTATGTCTCTGCATACTCCATCAATTATTGTTCCTGCTACATCCATTCGTGTTGCTGTTATTGACATAAGATCTCCCCATACGGTGCAGTAATCTCTGCCTGCATTGTCTATTACTACTACTTGACCAGGTTCAACATCATCAAGGAAATCGCCTACAGTTCCCTTTACTGCGCCACACGGAACATAGTGAACTGTAAAAGCTTGCCCGCAAATCGTGGTATCATGAACTACTGGCTTAATCCCTAATAACCCCCCGGCTATACCAAGTCGATCAAGGGCATCTGAAACACTGGTTGTATCTAACCTTTTAAAGGCATCCATGATAGATGGGTCAATTTTAGGTACACTATTCATCTTTATCTCCCCCCTATTTATATCCTCTTTGTTCTATCAACTTATCAAAACCATATATCTCAAGAGTTGTTTTTCCTTGCTTTAGCATCTCTCTTATTTTCATTTCTTTATCAGCTATAGCTTGGGCCTTCTTTAGCACTTCTGCTGCTTTTTCCTTCGCTACAACTACTACCCCATCTACATCTCCAACGATTATATCCCCAGGGTTAACTACCACACCTGCACATTGAATTGTCGCATTTATGGTCCCCCAGCTTTCTTTCACGGTACCGCCAGGATTAAACCCCCTACAGAAAAATGGAAAACCAAGCTCTTCTATATCATTGGCATCACGACATGTTCCATCTACGACGATGCCCGCTATACCTCTTTCTTGGCAAGCCATCACTACTATTTCACCCATGGGCCCTGCTCCTGTATATCCATGTGCATCAATCACCAGTACAGATCCCGGCTCTGCGCAATATATTGCCTTATGTATGATAAGATTATCTCCTGGAGGGCATTTGACCGTAACCGCTGGTCCCACCAGCTTGCTTTTTCTATCTATGGGCTTAATGGTATAGTCCATGTTTCCGCCTTTATTATTGGCATCACAAACATTACCTGTGGGAAGCTTTAAAAATTGATCTATTTCTTCTCTTATTAACATAACATCATCTCCTCAAGCATATTCCCTATTTATTAAGCATTTTTTCATAGCCGTACTTATTATCTACCTCCAGCATTGACTTACCTCCACGGATTTCAGCAATCATCGCCTCTTCCTTTTCATAAAGCTCTTCCGCTTTGAGAACAACTACTTCAAGCTTTTCCTGGGGAATAATTACTACACCGCTTCGATCACCAAACACGATATCTCCTGGTCGTACCTGAACACCACCGAATTGTATCATTACATTTGTGGCTTCTTCCATTATTCTTCCCCTTGCTGTGGCTACTACAGATCCTCTGGAGTAAACCGGAAATTTTATGTCCACATAATCGTCCACATCACGGCATGCTCCATCAATCACAACTCCGCTGATCCCTTTCATTTTGGCGCCGTTGGCTAAAATCCCACCCCAGCAGGATGTATCCAGACGTCCACCATTGTCAATAATGATGATATCTCCTGTTTTGGCTGCATCAATGGCTTTTACACCTAAATGAT
>JAUQXG010000529.1 GCA_030834765.1 Lutispora sp. | reverse complement strand
ATTCTGATGTTTGCATTCCTGCAAGATGCTGTATTGCTCCTGATATTCCACATGCGATATATAGCTTTGGCCTTACTGTCTTTCCTGTTTGCCCTACTTGATGATCTTGTGTTATCCACCCTGCATCTACTGCTGCACGAGAAGAGCCTACTACTCCACCCAGTTCATCTGCAAGTTCTTTTATAAGCTTGAATCCTTCTGTTGTTCCTAGTCCTCTTCCTCCAGATACTATTATTTCAGCCTCTGTTAGATTTACCAGTTGTTTTGTTGATTTTACGATATCTTTTACTTTTACTCTTAATTCTTCGGGTTTAATATCTACCGATACTTTTTCTACTTTACCTTTCTTATTCATATCAATAGGTGCTTTTTTCATAACGCCAGGCCTTACTGTTGACATTTGAGGCCTATGTCTTGTAGTTATGATTGTTGCCATAATATTTCCACCAAATGCAGGTCTTGTTTGCAGTAGTATCCTCTGTTCCATATCTATATCTAGTTTTGTACAATCTGCTGTAAGTCCTGTGTTTACTCTTGCTGCTATTCTTGGTCCTAGGTCTCTTCCTATGTTTGTGGCACCTATTATTACTATTTCAGGTTTTTTGTCATTAATCATATTGGAAATAACTTTTGTATATGCATCTGTAGTATAGAATCTTAATTCAGCATGCTCTGCCAGTAATACATGGTCTGCTCCATGATGTATCAGCTCGTCGCAAAGGTTTTCAACTTTATCTCCCAGCAGCATCGCTGTTAGCTCTACACCCAGTTTATCTGCCAACCTTCTTCCTTCCCCTAAAAGCTCTAGGGCAATTGTCATCAGTTTCCCTTGTCTTTGCTCTGCAAATACCCATACTCCTTTGTAAGCGGAGAGGTCTTTTTCTTTTTGCTCTACTTTTTCAACAACTATCGCTTTAAACTTTATGCAGGAAGCTTCGCAGGCGCCACAGCCTGTACATTTATCATTTATAAATGCTTTTCCATCGATTATTTCAATTGCATCAAAAGGACAGGCTTTTAAACAAAGCTTACATCCAATACATTTGTCTTTTAATACATAAACAGCCATTTCTATGTCCCTCCCTTATATAATGTGCTTTTCTTGTAATTTGCACATTAGCTCACATATTGTGTCTTTATCACATCCGCAAAGTATTGTGCCTTGCCCTTTTGGACTTGGTGTAAATGTTTGTTTTACATTTGTTGGTGATGCATTTAATCCTGTTTGATCAGCGGCAATTTTTATATCATTGGCTGTCCACATCTCTACTGTTTTTTCTTTATATGCATCAAATATGCCTCTTACATTTGCATATCTTGGTTCGTTTAACTCTTTAATTGTGGTAAGTAAGCAGGGTAGTGTAGTTTCTAATACTTCATACCCATCCTCTAATGCTCTCTCTACGGTAACCTTTTCTCCATTTATTTCTAAATGTTTCACGTAGGTTACTTGTGGAAGGTTCAAATATTCTGCAAGTTGAGGGCCTACCTGTGCTGTATCTCCATCGATTGCTTGTCTTCCACAAAATATTAAGTCATACTCGCCTATCTTTCTCACTGCCGCCGCAATGGTTCTTGCGGTTGCCCATGTATCTGATCCTGCAAAGGCTCTATCTGATACTAGTATTGCTCTGTCGGCTCCCATTGCAAGTGCTTCTCTTAATGCCACATCTGCTTGTGGTGGTCCCATTGTCAGTACTGTTATATGAACATTCTGGTATTTATCTTTTAATTTTATAGCTTCTTCTAAGGCATTTTTATCGTCATGGTTTATGATGCTTGGTACTCCATCACGTATTAAGGTGCCTGTTTTCGGATCTAATTTAACTTCATTTGTATCTGGTACTTGTTTTATACATACAACTATCTTCATATTTATACCCCTTCCTGCAGCCATGCTGCATAAAAATCAAATTGATAAAGGCGTAAGCCTTTTTCAAACTCCACACCTCTGGTTTATTTAAATATGTTTGCAGCAATAACCATTTGCTGAACTTGGGATGTTCCTTCGTATATCTCCGTGATCTTTGCATCCCTCATCATTCTCTCTATTGGATATTCTCTTGTATATCCATAACCTCCATGAAGTTGGACTGCTTTTGTGGTAACATCCATCGCTACTTCTGCTGCATATAATTTTGCCATTGCAGCTTCATTTGCATAGGAAAGTTTTTGATCTTTTCTCCATGCAGCATTATATACAAGCCATCTTGCAGCTGTAACCTTTGTAGCCATATCTGCCACCATCCATTGCAATCCTTGGAATTGCGATAGTGCTTTACCAAACTGTTTTCGTTCTTTCATATATTTAACACTTTCATCTAATGCTCCTTGTGCGATTCCCAGAGCTTGCGAGGCAATACCGATTCTACCTCCATCTAAGGTTTGCATTGCTATTTTAAAGCCTTGTCCTACTTCTCCTAATATATTTTCTTTAGGTATGATGCAGTTTTCAAATATCAGCTCAGAAGTTGATGATCCTTTTATTCCCATTTTATGTTCTATTTTACCTATGCTAAAACCAGGTGCATCTTTTTCTACGATGAATGCACTGATCCCTCTCGTGCCTTTTTTCTTATCTGTCATAGCTATTATGATATATATATCTGATTCTCCGCCATTTGTTATAAATACCTTACTTCCGTTTAATACCCAATGATCGTTTTCTAATACTGCTAAGGTCTGCTGCCCTGCTGCATCCGTTCCTGCATTTGGCTCTGTAAGCCCAAATGCTCCAAGATATTTACCTTCTGCCAATGGCTTTAGATATTTATTTTTTTGTTCTTCATTACCAAATTGATATATTGGATGTGCACCAAGTGATGTATGTGCTGATAGTATAACTCCTGTAGTTCCACATACTCTTGCTAACTCTTCTACTGCTATTGCATAGGATATATTATCACCACCTGCACCTCCATATTGTTTTGGAAATGGTATTCCCATCATATTATATCTAGCCATTTTTTCAACTGTCTCTCTTGGGAATCGTTCATTTTCATCAATCTCTGCTGCTAGCGGTTTTACTTCTGTTTCTGCAAACTTTCTCATTAAAGTTTTAACCATTTCCTGCTCTTTTGTCAGGTTAAAATTCATAGATATTCCCTCCTTCATTATTAAAAAGCATACATTGTCAGTTATTACGGCTTTACTTTCTTATGTTTATTATATACATTGTTAATTACTTAGCAATTATCATGCCGTTTTTACATTTTCGTTAAAATTTCTTCAAAGTTTATTGTAAAAAAGCTATATTATATGAAATTTAATTATTCAAAGTGCAGTTATTACAACATTAATTTAATAAATCTAATTAAATTTGAACTATTCCATTCAAAACTATGCTTTTTACTTCAAAAAAATAAAAACGCCGAATTTACGGCATCCTTTTTCAAAATCGATACATATTATTCATTGTTATTCTATTAATTATCTCTATAACAAATAACGAAACTTTTAACTATTTATTCAGATCCTCTGCCATTCCAGAACTTAGCTCTAGCTTACAAAAATATTAGAATGCTTCAATATTAAAAACGCTTAAATATCGGCAGTTATTGTCTAAAAATAAACTATCTCTCCTGTAATGTTTTCATTTACGTATAAAAAACCAATAGAAAATTTAGGCTGCCTTCTTCGATCTGTAGGTGATCCTGGATTAAAAAAAAGTATATTATCTATGGTTTCATTATGAGGAATATGGCTATGACCATAAACAATACAATCTACTTTCTCATCCATAAACTCTGAGTATGCATTCAAACAGGTCTTATTATATCCTGCACCATGAGTCAATCCTATCCGCTTTCCTTCTATTTCTATTATCTTCTTGGAACCATATTTTGCATATAACTCATAGCTATCATTATTACCTGCTACAACGTGCACAGGTGCCAATACTCTCAAATCTATCAATACTTCTTCATCTAATATGTCACCTGCATGTATTATCATATCTACATTTTTAAACGATTCAAAAACCTTTGCAGGAATTGCCTTAGATTTACTTGGAATATGTGTATCAGAAATCACTCCTATTTTAATCATTATAAGCTACTCCATTTTCTTCATCATTTTTTAGACCATTTTTAACATATTTAATCCCATAAAATAAATACATTATGGAAATGAACCAATATAATAGGCCAAAGTAGGGTACCGCTACACCTGATAAGGTTAAAGCAAGCTGCAAAAGTATAGGGAGAGTAAGGGAATATGCTGCCAGATTAAATAAATGCTTAAAGGATATCGTCGTTTTTTGAGTTTTACATAGCAGAATACCTATTACTGCTAATATAAGTACATTTAACAGCTTCCAAATCAGAGCAAATAAGAAACCAAAAATAAGAAATACAGCAAGCAAGCCAGGAAGCCTCGGCAATATGTTTATTATATCTTGCTTATGAAATTTTAGTTCTGTCATATCTTTAAAATAGATTTTTCTTTCTTGCATAGCATTTCTAACCATCATAAAGTCTTTCGCTATTAGTATTCCATTATCTACAGCTTTATAATCTTCTATTGTAGTCTTGCCAGTTGTGTCTATTATAAATTTTCCCTGGTCTATATTCATAATTTCATAAGGCATCGTTCCACTAAAGGTAAATTCGCCCTTTTCAAGCCTGAAATCTGGCATTCTCTCGGTAAATCCAATAGTCAATTTGGTGATTATTGAAAAGTCATTGTACCATTTTACACTTGTCATAGAATAGACTATTAAAAGCAATAGCAGCAAATACGTAAAGGTTTTACCAAAACGATTATCCTTTACCTTTAGAAAAGATTTAAAATCTATTACACTATCTTTTACTTGAATAAATAAATTCATGATTGCCTCCTTGTCATTTATCAATCTTTCTAAATATATTATCTTTCTTTATTATATTATACTATATAATAATTCTCATATAGATATAAGTTTTTTATAGATTTCATTTAAAGTATTAAGGAGGATTTTGATATTTCTTATCGAAATACTTATTTAAAAGAATTTGGATTTATCTAAATATTCACTTTAAAAGAATTGCCATGTAAACACAACTTATCGAGGAAGGTGTTTCTATGTCCATGAATGATAATTGTATGATTTCAGAAAAAGAATCTCATTATCTCAATCAGCTCCAAATCGCAAACAATAAACTTAAACAAGCTAATGATATCATTGAAAGAAGTTCTATCATTATATTTGAATGGTCTATCGGTCCTGGAATTCCAGTAAAATTAGTTACGAAAAACATTTCGATTTTTGGATATTCTGAGGAAGATTTTTATTCAGGGGCTGTTGATTATTGGGACTTTGTTTATGAAAAGGATGTAGAGAAGACACAAAGCATTGTATGGAAAGCTCGAGAGAAAAAAGGACTAAATGAATACAAGCATGTATATAGAATTAAATGTAAAAATGGCGATATTCGTTGGGTTGAGGAATGGACAATATTAGAACGAGATTCAAATGGTGAACTAATATCTGAAAAAGGTGTGCTCAGAGATATAACAGAACAGATAGAGACCTCTGAAAAACTAAAACAAAGTGAAGAACGTTATAGAAGTCTATTCGATAATGCCGGAGCCTTAATATGCACAATAGATATCCACGGTAATTTTACATCTGTAAATAATGCCTGTATCAATTTAACTGGCTATGATAGAGAAAGTCTTTTAAAAATGAATATTAAAGATTTTGCCACATCAGAAAACCCGTTCCCCTTTGATTATGATAATATAATGAGCCTTGTAATTTCTCATTTAGGGACTCATGGGCAATTTCCTATTCGCACAAAAAACAATGATACTTTAATATTAGAGGGAAGAGCAACCATTAGTTATAATGAAGGTAAGCCTTCAGAATTTCAGATTATAGCTCAGGATGTGACATCAAGAATTATTGCAGAAAAAAAGATACATCATCTAACTTTCCATGACAAACTAACAAACTTGTATAATCGAGCTTATTTTGATGATATCCTTCAAAAATTAGAAAGCAAGCAAGAGTATCCATGCAGTATTATTATGGGTGATATGAATGGGTTAAAGCTTGCTAATGATGCATTTGGTCATAAAGTTGGTGACTGCCTTTTAATAGAAACTGCAAATATTTTACGCTCCTCTTGTCCAGAAAGATCTATCGTAGCTAGGCTTTCAGGAGATGAATTTGCTATGATTATACCAAATTGCTCTGAAAATGAAGCAGTGAAAATTTGCAAAGTAATAAAAGAATTATGCTCCAAATCAAATAGTCATCCAATAAAGCCAAGCATTGCACTAGGTTATTCAACTAGTAATGATAATACGAAAACATTAGATAGCCTTATTATAGAGGCTGATGATAATATGTACAAAAATAAGCTGAATGATAGTACTAGAACTAGAAGAGCCTAGAATATATTTAGAACTAAATCACCCTATTTCTCATAGCATATGTTATTAAAAATGCAGCTGCACTGATCAGGACAATGGTAGCTCCAGTGGCAGTATTCCAATAGTAGGATAAAATCAATCCACAAAAACCAGAGATCATTGCAATTGAAACTGAAAAAATATGATATTCTCTCATATTTTTTGAAACATTCCTCGCTGCAGCAGCTGGAAGTACCAAAAGAGAATTAATAATCAAAAGCCCTACCCACTGTATAGAAATCATAACGATGATTGCAATAATTGCCGTAAAGATTATTTCTACTATTCTCGTATTGATACCTCTGCTTTTGGCCAGGGGTTTGTTTATGCTGATTATCATTATTTTATTAAACATCGTTGCCCAAAATAGCAGAACAATTGCCAAAACTGAAATTAGCATAATAATATCATTGATCGTTATGCTTAATAAATCTCCTATAAGATAGCTGGAAAACTTATTAAAATCTCCTCCTCTAGAAAGAATTACAATACCTAAGGCTATGGCAGTTGATGAAAACACACCAATAATAGTATCTGTTGATGTTGTATTTGAATTTCTTACTGTTATCAGTGCAAGAGAAAAGATTACTGCAAAACCAATCATGGACCAAATCGGATTATTAAATCCCAGAACCACACCTATTGCAATTCCAGTTAATGCCGAGTGTCCTAGCGCATCAGAGAAAAATGCCATTCTGTTATTTACAATCATCGTCCCTAATATTCCGAATATTGGTGTTACAATCAAAATCGCAATTAAAGCATTTTTCATGAATATATGAGTTGTCCACTGAAAAGGCAACAAAATATCTATAATATTATATATCTGTTCCATTAAAATCCCTCCCATTAGCTAACCATGATGTACCAAAAGTATCCATAACGATCTGATTCTCAAAAACCTCTTTTGGTTTTCCTACACATTGAACTGTTTTATTTAAAAATACTACTCGGTCTGCATACTTATAGACAAGAGGCAAATCATGTGAAACTAATAATATTGATAAATCAAATTTTAATCTCAATTCAGATACTAAATTATAAAACATTTCTAATCCACTTTGATCAATTCCCGACACGGGTTCGTCAAGGAGCAAAAGATCGGGCAAAGGGTCGAGAGCCATGGCTAATAGCACTCTTTGAAGCTCCCCTCCAGATAAACTTCCCAGCCTTTTATCTATGAGATGTTCGGCTGAAACTCTTTGAAGGCTTTCAAAAATACCTGCTCTTGCTTTTTTTGAATGCAACATCCAAACAGGTATGTTTGATTTTGCCGCTTGAAAAAAATCCATTACACTTGTAGGTGTACCAGCATCAAAGTCAAGATGTTGCGGTACGTAGCCTAAAAGAGGATGGCCTGTGTGAGCACCCTTTGTATCTAAAAACTTCAATTCTCCACTATGGGGGATTTCTCCAAGCAATGCTTTTAGAAAAGTACTTTTTCCAGCACCGTTAGGTCCAATGATCGCTGTTAATTCTCCACAATGTATGTGTAAATTAACATCCTTTAATATTTCTGTTTTTCCTCTTATCACGCCAAAATTTTGTATTTTTGTACAACAAAGCCCACATGCCTTATTCATAATTCAACGCCTCTTCCAAAACCTTTAAATTTTTCTTCATTGAATTTATATATGCATCGTGTGTAAAATCACCTGTCACTACCGGATCTAATATATACACCTTTGCGCCGGTCTCTCTGGCAATGGTTTCTGCTGCCTTTGCCGAATACTGTGGTTCAGCAAATAAAGCTTTTACACCAGCTGCTTTTATTAAGTCAATAGTCTCTGCCAATTCCCCCGCACTTGGATCTTCCCCAGGCTCTCTTTCCACTACGGCTTTGATATTCAACCCAAATTCCTTCGCGAAATATGGAAATGCCTCATGGAAGGTTACGATATCTCTTGTTTTTACTTTTTCTAAAGAAGAATGCATGTTTTCCTTTAATGTATTGAGTTTTTCTATATATGCAGATGCATTCTTTTTATACAGGTCTGCATTTTTCTCATCTACAGCAGATAGCTGCAAGGTTATGTTTTCTACTTCAGCTATTGCTCCACTTATACTTACCCAAACATGAGGATTTAGTTCTCCACTTTCCTCTTTTAACAGCTCTAAGCCTTTTGATGCCTCTATTACTTTCATAGCAGGCATTTGCTTAATCACTTTATCCATGAAGGACTCCATGTCTGCTCCATTGATAAGAAAAACATCTGCTGATTCTAGCGTTTTCAAATCCTGTGGTGTCAATTGATAATCGTGTAAGCATCCAGTTTGAGCCTTTGTCATATTGATAACCTCTACTCCTGGTACATCTCTTGTAATATTTATAGCAGAAATATATATTGGATAAAAAGAAGTCACAATTGTATATTTATCTGCTTTTTCTCCTTGTTCATTGTCCGTAATATTAGCTTTACTGCATCCTGCTAAAAGCATCCCTGTAAAAGCTAGTATAAGAATTAATCTAATTGTTTTTCTTGTCATCTATTATTTCCTCCAGAAAACTTTATTGCAAATCATTTGCATTTATAATTATCTTATTTCCTATTTTATGAAATGTCAAGTAATAGTAAATATTTTTATATTCACATTTTTGCCTGATTGAGCATTTTTAAACAATCTAATAAATCATCAAGAAAGTGGATTAATGCCACTATTTGAACTGCTTATAGCCACTTAGGGCAAGCAATACTTGTGAAGGAAAATAGAAAAGCCATATTAGAAAACCCGTGATATCTGAAAAGGAATTGAATGTATTAAATAGTGCTACATTTATGTCACATAGCATGAATAATACCAATCCCAGAGCAACTTTATTGCTTGTACTTCTAGGATATCTGGTAAACCACGTTGTTCTTATTGCTGAGAAAGTGCTTATGAATAATAGTATTCCATATAAAAATAATATTGCTTTGAAAACTTGGTCTATATTATAAATATGTATAAATGAAGTTAAGAAAGTTATTGTTATTATTATGACACTTACAATTATAAAATAAGATGATGTCAATAAAGTCTTCCTGCTATGCCTTATAATATAAAGTGATTGAACAATGCAGAAAAACACAACTCCTGTCTTAAGATTCTTTTCAAATAATAAGAAATAATCTGCTGTTAATGTGAAAAATAAGGCAGACACAAGTAATTTTGTATCAATAGAATCATGTCCATCATTCCCTATGAAAAGGCTCAATAAAAAGCATAATATAATTCCTGTAAACTTTATATATGTAGATAAGCTGCTAATTTTATAATATTTTGTAATATCGCAATACAAGAACAATATGTATATCAAAATAAAGGAAAAGACAATCATCTTTTTAATTTTCGTATATATCACCTTCCTCCAACTCATTTATATTATTATATATAATACTTCACTAAAAGAAACATACGATGGTAAATTTAAAATTATGTAAGGTTTTTTAAGAAATTATAAAAAAACACTTGCTAATTAATAATTATTATCTTATAATAATAAATGTAGTAATTAATCTAATATGTGCCTGCACTAGGTACAAAATATAACTATTATTTAGGAGGAATTTTAAAATGAAAAAATTTGTATGTACTGTTTGTGGTTATGTTCATAATGGAGATATGGCTCCAGATGCCTGTCCAATATGTAAGGCTCCAGGCGAGAAATTTATGGAACAATCTGAAGATCAAATGGCTTGGGCAGATGAACATAAAATTGGAGTTGCTAAAGATGTAGAACCTGAAATAATTGAAAACCTTAGGGCAAACTTCATGGGGGAATGTACAGAAGTAGGAATGTACTTAGCAATGAGTCGTCAAGCAGACAGAGAAGGATTCCCTGAAGTTGCAGAAGCGTATAAGAGAATTGCTTTTGAAGAAGCTGAACATGCAGCAAAATTTGCTGAGCTTCTAGGTGAAGTAGTAGTAGCTGATACAAAGAAAAATCTTGAAATGAGAGTAGATGCTGAGCATGGTGCTTGCCAAGGCAAAAAGGATTTAGCAACTTTGGCTAAAAAATTAAACTATGATGCAATCCACGATACAGTCCATGAAATGTGCAAAGACGAAGCAAGACATGGTGCGGCTTTCAAGGGTTTACTTGATAGATACTTCAAATAGGCTATAAATAAGGCTTACAACGGTTAAACCAGATTCAATCATATCTATAATATATGGTTTAAATAGACTAGGCAGTTGTGTGTTATGCTGTGTATACAACCGATTAGCTTATGCGTAAACCACTTGAACACAATATTCATACACAGTATAACTGCTACGAATAGCATAAAATAATGGTTTATACGCTCATTGCTTTTAGCATACAGAGGTTTTATTGGCTGGTCTTCTTGGTGTTGTGTATCCAGCAAACCTGAACCACACCTGTTGGTGTAAGTCCGAGGTTTTATATTAATATTAATGAATTGTGTGTTAAAATGATAGAGATTAAATTAAATGGAGAATTTATAAATTTACAGTTCTAAGAAATAAGTGAAGTATATATTTATGGATACAGACAAACTACAAGCTTTAATATGTGCGCATACGGGAGCATAAAAGTACCCCGTAAATATAAATAATATAAGGAGAATATTTATGAGAAGTTTCACTAAATTAGACTTGCAATATGCACACAGGTTCTACGGGTTCAAAGGTGAAGCCCAATATTTGCACGGACATACAGGAATACTGACACTTGAAGTTGAAGATACTGTCAACATGGGAGTCAATATGGTATTTCCTTGTAATGAAATTCAGAAAACCGCTTGGGAAGTTTTACAAAATTTTGACCATGCTCTGATTTTAAGAGAAGATGACCCATTGCTTCCAGCTATTCTTGGCGTGTACGAAGCACAAGGCATTAAGAACGGTGCGCCAACCAATAAGCAAAAAGGTCCAGCTTTCAAAACTGAACTTGCAACAGCATATCCGGAATGTCGATTAGTTGTAACTAAAGAAACAATGACTGTTGAAGGTATGATTAAAATAGTTTATGATTTACTAAAAGATAAACTAAATATAGTTAAAATCACATTTACAAGCGGAGTAAATGGCGCTACAGAAGAATACGAACCTCAAAAGAGTATAGACCGTTGCCCGTTGTGTGGTATTGCGTTAAACGAAAATGGTGTATGTCCTAAATGCGGATATAAAAAATAATCTAATTTGATATTTCAAACTCCAGAACCCAGTAAAATCAAGCTTATTAAGAACAGTAGCCCGCCGGGATATTTATCGGTGGGCTACTGTTTTTAATAAGCATTGGCAAACCAATGTAATAGAAAAAAAGAATTGGCTGTGAATTCACAGCCAATTCTTTTTTTCTATTACAT
>JAUQXG010000528.1 GCA_030834765.1 Lutispora sp. | reverse complement strand
TTTTGATGCTTTTATTTTCTCCATGACTTTCTCGGCATCCTCACTTGTTTTGAAATATCCGAAATATGCTATATACCTCTTTTCCTTTATGATAAAAGCGTTATATTTCAAAGTGGAATGATACTTTTTACTTTTTATCTTATTTGCAAATTTTTCTGCTTCTTCAAATTTATCAAAACTTCCTAACTCAACTCTATAAAGTTTTTTACCAGAAAGTTCGAATATATAATTGAAGGCATTATTGTCCTCGGAATCTAAGTTCGAGATACCCAAGTTTTTTGATTGCTCAATAGATTTTGTATCAAGTTTGTTATATACTATATTAGATATTATTTTTGATGTTAGGAAGGCTGAACTTGGAATAATTATAATAAAAATAATTAAAATTGTTTTTATATATTTCTTTCTTGTATTTTTAGTTTTTAATCTTGTAATTCTCATATATTTCACCCTGTATTGAATTTATCATAATTTTCGAAACTTTTCAACACTATTACTTATAATTTTACATTAAATGGTAAATATATTTATAATACAATCAGATTAGGAGGTTGATATTCATGTCAGATATCTTGGATAATATTTTGCAGCAAAAGCTTGTTGAAATACAAAGCACATTACCTTCTTATGTGAGGCTTACAAAAGATCCCAGTATAAATTTTGGTGAAATACTCGATGGCGAAATGTTAAATGCCCAACCATCAAGCTTTAAATATAATGGGGAATATGAGGACTTGATAAATGAAGCTGCAAGAAAATATAATCTTAGCAGCACGATCATTAAAGCTGTAATGAAAGCAGAATCCAGCTTTAATCCTGATGTTGTTTCAAAATCTGGAGCTATGGGGCTTATGCAATTAATGCCTGGAACAGCCCAAGGATTAGGTGTTGATAACCCTTTCAATCCAGAACAAAATATTGATGGCGGTGTCAGGTATTTAAAAGATATGCTTAAAGAATTTGATGGAAATTTAGAATATGCTCTTGCTGCGTATAATGCAGGTCCCGGAAGTGTAAAAAAATATGGGGGAGTCCCTCCCTTTGATGAGACCCAGGATTATGTAAAAAAAATAATGAGCTGGATAAAAAATAAGATTTAAAAACTAAATCGACTTAGAAAAGTCGATTTAGTTTTTTAATGCTTCTTTTTTCATAATGATATAGTCTCTATATTGTCCATTCAGTCTAATGTACTGATCTATGGTCCTAATGTAATTAAATCCGACCTTGCCCCAAAAATTCATTCCGATAGAATTGCCTGAAATAACTCCTGTAAAGCATGTATTGACATCATACCTTTTATATAAGCAATTAATCATATTGTCAACGGCTCTTTTGCCTATCCCTAAACCTTGATACTCCTTTTTTATTAGGAGCGACATGATCCAAGCTTGCTGCATATTCTCATAATCAATTCTTCCTTTAATGGCACCAATCATAGAATCTGTATCAGCTATAAAGATGCCTGCAAAAAATTCATGACTATTTACTAATACTTCAAGATATTTTTGACTGATATCATCAAAGGTCATCTGCCTATCAATACCAGTAGCATACATATATTCTTCTGTATTATTGTAAATATGAAGAAGTTCCTTCAAGTTTTCTTTTTTTATATCTTTAAAAATAAGGGCTTCATCAATAATATTTACTGTTAACATAAAATCACCTAAACCTTCAGAATAATAAAAATAAACCTAATGATATAGATTCTACAAAGCAAAATGAAATCCTTCTTGAAAATTTATCGTATAATGGCAAAAAATTCACAAAAAAACTTGATGATAAATCATCAAGTTTTTTTGTGAATTTTTATAAATCTATAATACTTGTGTTCCCTGCTCTAAATAATAATCATATACTTCTTCAAATGTCAGTCCAAGCAGTTTTCCTAAATTGATAAATTCTGTAAAAAGCTTAATATAAATATTTAAAGAATCAACATAGTTATCTATTCTAATAGCATATTTTAAATCTTTTATATCATCGAATATTCCGCTAAAAGCCTTTACAAGGCTTTGTTCAGTTGATATTTTATTTACCGCATCTAAATTGATAATATTGAATTCAAATTGATTCCCAATAGATAGAAAAAACTGCATTGCATCAATGAAGCGAAACATAATCTTATCTTTTGGTATATCCTCTTTCATTCTTGTATATTTATAACACTTTGTTAGGTTCGCCAATTCACCTACTTTAACTTGTAAAGCTAAAAACCTTAAATCAAATATATTTTCCTTGCCTAGTTCATTTTCGTCAATTTGTGATAAGTGCTTTATATTATTTTCCATGATCTCTTGAACTTTAAAAAGTTGACTTAACTGCATAAAAACACTCCTTCGTAGACAATATTATTACCTGATGCTAATATTAAGTATATAGTATTCTTATTATAATGTAAATATACTTTATTCCATATTTGGATATACAAAGAAAGAGAGGTATGAATACCTCTCTTAATCATCTTTTGCCCAAAATACCGTTGCCTTGAATTTGACACCTATCTATTGATAGGTGGGAATTCGCAAATGAGCTTCTATCTTCCCCTGCTAAAATTAGACTTACTATGGGCCTGATATAATCTACATAATATAAAACTCCCCAAAATGTAATGTAGGTTCAAATTAAAGGCTTGACGCATATTCCAGAAAATCAGGATATCATGTTTCAGTCAATTAAATCATGTATCAGGATTTCATGTTTTAATTATAATTTATTTTTTTAGTTTTATCAAACCTAGAAATAAACGAAATTTGTTTTTAAAATCCCACTAAATATGTTTATCTTCAAATTTCTCAATTATATTATGTAAATCTAAAAAAATTATTATTTTATGATATAATATTAATAATATAATAAATATGAAGGAGTGCTTTGATTTGAATAAAAAGAGCTTTGACTATGAAGAAGATCATTATGACCGTTTAAAAGATTTAAATAGAAGCAATAACCCATATAAAAGCTTTACTAATAAAGTTACTTTTAAAAAAGTAGAATTTGATTATGAAGAGGATGCCTATGAGCCGGAAAAAAATAAATAATAGTTTAATCTATTTCTTTAAATTTTTCTTTTTTTACAGAATCCAAGCCATTCCACAGATGTTCCTCTAAATCTATACACCCATTTTTCTTAAAAGTAATTCCCTCATGAACTAATATGGATCTCTGGGTTTCTGATGTTCCAAAAACATACGCTGGTGCCATTTCCCCTAATCTGTTCACTACCCTATGACAGGGAAGCCTAAGATGCGCTGGAGCCGCTCTCATCGCCCAGCCCACTATTCTTGCGCTTCTCGGTTCTCCTAATAATAACGCGATTTGTCCATATGTAGCTACTTTACCTTCTGGTATCTGAGCAACGATCTTATAAACTCTTATGAAAAAGTCTTTCAATTCTTTTTACACCTTTCTTCATATTATTCATTTCAATAGTCGACTCTTTTGATTGCTGCTAATAATCTTTCCTTATGCCAAATTCAGGAGATTCAACCCATTCATTGGCATTCATAAGAAGTGAAATCAATACTTCAACCATAGCATAGTGGTTCTTTTCTTGACTTGTTAGAAATTGAAACATTTCCTTCTCACTGTCGTCACTTGCTTCACTTAAAAATTTCTCATATAATTCTATGCTTTGCTTTTCTTTTTCTAAAGCCAAATTATATAAATCTAATTGGCTAGGAAGCTTACTTATTTCGCTTTTAAAATCCTCATTGTCTTTAAATATGTTTTTTACTTTAGAAAGAGCATCATCATATTCTAATTTGTAAGGCAATCCATTAGACTTATTTTTTAAAATTTGGGCATGCTCGCCTTCTTCCTTTGCAAGCAAAACAAACACATTATGTAAGCTATTGTCTTTATTTATTTTGGCTTGCTCATTGTAGTATTTTTCTCCATCAAGTTCCATATTTATTGCAAATTCCAAAACATTCATAAATCCATCTCCTCTTTCTATATTTACCCTTAATTTCATTATACTACATATATATTGTTTTACATATGATTACATCATTTCTGCTCTGCTACTCAGGTAATTTATAATGTTTTTAGCCTTTCTTTTATTAAGTTTAATATATATTCTCTATCCTTTAGATTATTTTCAAAGTCTATATTATCTATATTAATTTTTAATATTGGAGAAAAACTGTACTGGGAAAAATACTCTCTGTAATTTTCATTTAATCGCTCCCAATATTCTCTTTCTACAATAAGCTCATAAGATCTTCCTCGCTTTTTTATTCTCTTCATTGCTAAGTCAACTGAACATTCAAGATAAATCATAAGCTTTGGAGGATGGCAGTGTTGTATCATGTTTTCAAATAATTCTATATATAAATCAAATTCTTCATTTGACATTTCTCCGTTTTCATGGAGCATACGGGCAAATATGACATCTCCGTATATTGATCTATCCATGATTGAATTTTCTATCATGGAAGCTTCTTTTATATGCTTAAACCTTCGATTTAAAAAGAATATTTGCAGAGGAAAGCTATACCTCTCCCTATTATGATAAAACTTTTCAAGCAAAGGATTGTCGAATACTGGTTCTGGAAAGCTTATAAACCCTTCTTTTTCTAATATCCCCATCAAAGATGACTTGCCTGCGCCTACAACAGAATCTACTACAACCATTGGCCAAACTCCTTTCATATTAAAATTCTTAAGTATGTTATAATAAAACATGCTTCACCTTCTTTTGTTTCAATAACTTCATATATAGTACTGTATATTTTACAACAACAAACTCATATAGTGCAATTTAAATCTATTTTTATTTTTGCCTATTTTATATACTTTCCTTAAACCCATTTCAAAATAGAATGATCCTCTCAGATTCACATAATAACCCATATGCATAACAGTGCTGTTGGCTTTATTCGACACTACATTGCAGTGTAGTTATGGATAACAAAGGATTATATTTACAAAAAAATATAAACATGGTATATTTGAATAAATATAGTAAACAAAGGGGGATATTCTTCAATGAGGATTGGCTTTATCATTTCTTTAATCTTCGCTATCGTAGTAGCAATATTTGGCATTCAGAATTCTACAATAATATCTGTTAATTTCTTTTCTGCAAATATTAGCATTTCCTTGGCTCTTATCATTTTTATATCCACAATTATAGGAGCTATTATTGTAACTTTATTAGGCTTAAAAAAAGAATTCACACTAAGCCATGGTAATAGGGTACTAACAAAAAAAGCAAAGAATTTTCAAAGCGAGATTGAAACTCATAAAAATGAAAGCATCGTTTTAAAGACAGAAAATGAAATTTTCAAAACCCAAATACAAGATTTAGAAGCTAGAAACAAAGCTTTAAAGGAACAAATAAACGAACTTAATATCGAAGTAAAACAGATGAATAAGATCTCTGCAACTGAAACAAATTCTTTATAGAAAATATAAGAACTTCAAAGCTTTAACCCTTTGAAGTTCAATCATCAAGTACCTGTGTTAATTCCTTAATTTAAATACATAGTTTACTAATTTTTGCTCAAAATCTGCTGTATTGCACTTCATTTCATTAGAAAAAGGTTTCCTCTGTTACCTCCTCTGCAATAGTTTCATTTCTGCATAGCGATAATACATACTGATAGACATCCTTAAAATATTCAATGTATATATCATTAAAATTAGCCACGCTTTCACTTTACTCTCATATATAAGACTACCTGAAATCATCTTTGTTACAGCGTTTTTTTAATAACATGTAACTAGCTCAGATTATTTTTTCTATTCATGCATCGAAATAGTGTATATAATGAAATAAAGCCTTATTTGAAAGCCACATTATATTTTTATAAGGAAGGCTTAGGTTAGATTGTGCTCGTACAATTTACAGTAGCTAATTTTCTTATATTGGGTATCATTGTTATAAGCTCAAGTAAGAATTGCTTTCTTCAACTAATATGCGAGTTCATTCGCGTGCTGCGTTATGGGTTTGATTGAAAGGTCATGTTAACCTAAAGTCATAAAATTCAAGGAGGTCTTTATATGACAACAGTTAAACTTAAAATTGCTGAATTGAGGAAAGATAAAGGAATTGGGCAGCAGGATTTAGCAGATGTATTAGGTATATCCTTCCAATCTGTTAGTAAATGGGAGACTGGTACAACAATGCCAGATATTACTCTCCTGCCAACTATAGCTGAGTATTTTAATGTTTCCGTAG
>JAUQXG010000527.1 GCA_030834765.1 Lutispora sp. | reverse complement strand
AAATATAGAAAGCTCATTTTATAATATGTTCCTATTAGTTATTTATCAATTGTAACATATATTATTAGCTATATATAGAACTATATGTGGATATAATAATTAATGAGCCTACGTAAATAAAATTCATTATTCATATATATTTATGTTAATTAAATGGAAAACACATAGGTTTTGTGAGATAATAAATATATATTTTATTTAAGGGGTGTATTGATGAATAAGCTTCAAAATATATCAAAAGTTTTTAGTTTATCTAATATATTTTTGATTGTTTTTATATCTATCATAGCTTTCTGTTTATTATCTTCAGTATATACGGTAAAAGAAAACGAAGTAGGCATACTTAAAACTTTAGGAAAAATAACTGAAATCACAGAATCAGGCATACATTTCAAGTTGCCTTATCCAGTTCAACAAGTAAATATTATTAATATTATTAAGTCACATACTTTTGAAATTGGATATAAGGATTCTCCTACTAGAGAAAATCTTATAAATAATACTGATTATTCAATGCTAACATCTGATGATAATATTGTATGGGTTGATGTGAGCATTGAATGGAAGGTTAGCGATCCTAAGGCGTATTTGCTAAATTCCAAGGAGCCTGAAGAATTATTAAAAAGCGCAGCAGTATCTTGCATATCTAAATCTATAGCTAATTCAAATATAGATGGGCTATTAGGTGATCAAAAGATTCATATTCAAACCAGAATAAAAGACAATTTAGCAGAAACTATCAATAAATACAATATTGGCATACAAATATTCCAAGTACAAATTAATAATGCCACTCCTCCTAATCAAGTATCTAAGTCATTTGAAGAAGTATTTGATGCACTAGAGCAAAGCAAAACACTTATAAATAAAGCACAAGAATATAGTAGTCAAAAGCTTCCAGCAGCAGAAGGAGAATCCCAAAAGCTTAAATATGAAGCTGAAGCATATTATGAGGAAAGGATAAGTAAAGCAAAGTCTGAAACAAATCGTTTCAATGCACTACTTCAAGAGTATAAATCAAGCAAAGAAGTCACAAAGACCAGGCTTTTAATTGAAACGTTAGAAGACGTACTTCCAAATGCTAAAATTTATTTTGTAGATGATAAAAACAATATAATTAAAACCTTACCTATAGAAGACATAGGAGGTGCAAAATAATGAATCAACAAAATAATTTAAATATCAATAGCAAGAAATTATTGATTAATTTCTTACTTAAAAAATTATTACCCTTATTGTTTTCCATATTAGTTGCTTTTACCATTATAACAAATGTATTGACGGTGCAAGAAAACGAAATTGTTTTAATCAAAGGCTTTGGAAAAACGGATCGAATTATTGATAAACCTGGTATATACTTCAAAATTCCAATCATACAGACAACTACGATTATAACAAAAAATCTAACCCTCATGAATACAAAGCCTTTAAAGCTGTTAACTAAAGATAATAAGAATATAATCATTGAAAATCTAGTAGTATGGAAGGTTAATGATGCTCGCTTATTTCTTACTACTATGCAGAATACAATATCTGCTGAATTAAAGATCGATAACTCAGTTTATTCAGCAGTAAATACAAATTCTAGCAAATATTCTTTTACTCAAATAATGACTGATTATAATAATGAAAACAGTTTTGATAATTATATTATTTTAAACCTAAACAAAGAGCTTAATAATTATGGTATTGATATTGTTGATTTTAAAGTCAGAAATGTATATACCCCAAAAGAAAATGAAGATGCAATATATGATAGAATGAAGTCCGAAAGAGCAAAAATAGCCTCCCAATATATAAGTGCTGGTGAAAAATCAGCCACCGAAATCAAAGCTGAGGCAGACAAAAATGCAAAGATAATACTTTCCAAAGCTTATTCATATGCGGAGGAGTTAAAAGGGAAGGCAGATGCAGAAGCCGCCAAACTATATGCGGAAAGTTATAATCAAGACCCAGAATTCTATAAGTTTTTAAGGACAATAGAGTCATACAAAAAAGTTTTTAAGGGAAAACCAACTATTGTTATTCCGATGGATTCACCCTATGCTAAATACCTTATGGGATATTAAGCAATCACTAAATATGGATCGCGAACCACTAAACTTAGAAAGGCTTCAATGCTTACTCAAATTAGTGATTCGCGATCCATATTTGTTCATAGAAAAAAAGGTCTACACAAATCTGTGCAGACCTTTTTCTAAACGAGTCATGCTCGTTCTGAACCCGGCGACGACTTACTCTCCCAGGACCCTGCGGTCCAAGTACCATCAGCACTGGAGAGCTTAACTTCTGTGTTCGGTATGGGAACAGGTGTGACCTCTCCGTCATTGCCACCGGATAGTGGCTTATCGCTTCGCGAACGCTTGGATTTCCCTTCGGGAAAGTCCACGGCTTTGGAGCAATAATGTTTTTGAAAGTATTTATGTACCTTCAAAACTGCATAATGTGAATGGTTAAGTTTAATTATCAAATCAAAATTGATCAAGCCCTCGACCTATTAGTATTGGTCAGCTACATGCATTACTGCACTTCCACCTCCAACCTATCAACCACGTAGTCTACATGG
>JAUQXG010000526.1 GCA_030834765.1 Lutispora sp. | reverse complement strand
TTCATATAGTAACTATTCCTTAGCAAATTTAGCGAAGCAGCATCTAAAAATATATGATAATGTTATAAGCAGCAAAAAGTAAGGGGACTTTCATATGAAAAGAATTATAGTATCAGGCTATTACGGATTTGGCAACAGCGGAGATGAAGCGATTCTTAAAACAATAATAAGAGATTTAAAGGAATTAGATGATGAAATTGATATTACGATTTTATCCTCTAATCCAGAGCTGACACAACTTAAAAATAATGTGAAAGCCGTAAATAGACTTAATATCATTCATATCATAAAAAGTATTAGCAGTTGTGATATGTTAATAAGTGGCGGCGGCAGTCTGCTCCAGGATATAACAAGCACTCGCTCACTTTTATATTACCTTCTTATCGTGAAGATAGCGCTGCTTTTTAATAAAAAAGTAATGCTTTATGCCAATGGTATAGGACCTGTTTCCTATGAAAAGAACAGACAAAGGATAAAGTCTGTGATAAACAATGTAGGCTATATAACACTTAGAGAAGAGCAATCCTTAAAATTCTTAGAGCAAATGGGAGTAAATAAACCACAAATTCAACTTACAGCTGATCCCGTATTAAATTATGAGTTTTCTGATGATGAGACAGTAAAAAAGATATTATCATCTGAAGGGATACCTACAGATACAGATTATGCAGCAATAAATATCAGAGATTGGAAGCTGTGGGAGAGTTTTGAAAAGGAAGTGGCGAAAGTTGCAGATTATTTATTTGATCAATATCATATGAAGTCGGTTTTTGTTCCTATGTCGAAAAATGATATCAGTGTGATAGATCAGGTAAGAGGGTTAATGAAAAATGAATCCTATATACTTTCAAAGTGCTATGAACCAGAAGATATCATTGGCATATTAAGCAAAATGAAAATTGTGATAGCTATGAGGCTGCATACGCTGATATATGCTTCCATAAATAGCATACCTATGATTGGGCTAGCCTATGATCCTAAAATTGAAGGTTATCTTGAATATATTGATCAAATATCGGTAGGAGATATAAAACATTTAGATTCGGAGCAGATATGCAAAAGTATTGATAAGGTTTTAAATGATTATGAAAGCTATAGAGAAAATCTAAAGGTAATTATCGAGGAACTGAAGAAAAGAGCCAAAGAAAATGCTAAAATAGCTTATAGATATTTAACGTCTAGAGTAGGTGAATAAATGGATAAAGTACAAGTTATTGGAATTGATATTCATAATATAACCATAGATGAGGGTGCTGTAATCCTGCGAGATTATCTTCAGGGGACTGTGCTGAAGACCATATATACGCCCAATAGTGAAATTTTATTTGATGCGGTAAAAGATCCAGAATATGAAAGAATTTTAAACAGCGGTGATTTAGTTATTCCTGATGGAATTGGTGTTGTGATTGCATCAAGGTTTTATGGAAAACCCCTTAAGGAAAGAGTTGCAGGATATGATTTGATGAATAGGCTTATTGAAATTGCATGGAGTGAAGAAAAAAACATATACTTATTTGGAGGGAAGCCTGGTGTAGCGCAAGAAGCTGCAGAAAAACTAAGAGAGAGGTATGTAGGTATCAAAATACATGGAGTTCACGATGGCTATTTTGAAGAAGATGAAGATGCTGAAATAATCAATGAAATAAACTTAAAAGAGATAGATGTTTTATTAGTAGCCTTGGGTGCACCAAAGCAAGAAAAATGGATTTTTAAGAATAGAGAGAGATTAAATTGCAATATTGCTATGGGGGTGGGAGGAAGTATTGATGTTTTGGCAGGCACAGTAAGCAGAGCACCGCACTTTTATCAAAAGGCAGGGCTAGAGTGGTTTTATAGATTAATAAAAGATCCAAGAAGAATAGGAAGAGTGATGAAACTGCCAAAGTTTATCCTGTTAGCACTGTATGATTCTTTAATGAGCTCAAGAGACTAATCATTAATTAGAAGGGCTATATTGTATGTGGGGGATGTATGAATGAAAGGAAAAAAAATACTGATACAATACTTAGGTATTGCATTAGGCTCAATAATTATGGCTTTTTCGGTTACACTATTTATTGCACCCAATAAAATTGTTCCTGGTGGTGTCACTGGTATAGGAAATATACTTCACCATTTATATGGTTATCCTATAGGTGTTGTTACGCTGATTTTTAACATTCCTATATTTATAGTGGGTGTTCAATCTCTTGGTAGGGTGGCGGGACTTAAGACACTCTACTGTAATATCATATATGCTCTGGCTATCGATATGACAATTAAATATTTTAGGCCACTTACAGATGATATCTTTTTATCTTCCATCTTTGGCGGAGTAATCATGGGAATTGGACTTGGCATCATATTACTTTTTGGTGGTTCTGTGGGGGGAACGGACTTAATTTCTAGAGTTCTAAATAAATATTTTCCGAGTTTTAAAATTGCTTGGATACTTTTTGGAGTAGATTTTGCAGTTGTATTAATAGGAGCCTATTTCTTTGGCTCAGAACTAGCTTTGTTTTCAATCATTACTATTTACGTTTCAGCAAAAATAATAGATGTCATACAGGAAGGAGCCAATTATGGGAAAGCATTTTTTATCATATCAGAGAGAACAGAGGAAATTTCTAAATTCCTTCTAAGTGACATCAATAGAGGAGTTACATCCTTGCAAGGTACTGGAATGTATACAAAAGAAAGCAGAGATGTTTTGTTTTGCATCGTTAGAAGAAGCCAGGTAATAACCATGAAAAGAGCTATACTCCATATAGACCCTAAAGCATTCATATCCATAGCGGATGTAAGGGAAGTGGTAGGAAGAGGTTTCGATGACTCAATATTTTTATAACGATTGTGTCAGAATGACATACAAATGTTTCGTAGTGTCCTATGGACACTGAGAATTATCCAATTTGATGCCTCTGCTCTTGTGACAGAGGATTTAGAATAAAATATTCTTTTATAAAAAACAGGAGGTATATCATGAACAGTGAATTATTAAAACAACTAAAATGTAAGACAATAAATATAAGAAGAGACATAATCACAATGCTAGAGGAATCAAAATCAGGACATCCTGGAGGGTCTCTATCAGCTACAGAAATACTTACATACTTATATTTTAAAGAAATGAATATTGATCCCAAGGATCCCCAAAAACGGGACAGAGACCGATTTGTACTTTCAAAGGGCCATGGAGCTCCTGTACTATACGCAGCACTTGCCAATAGAGGATACTTTGACAAGTCAGAATTAATGAAGCTAAGAAAGATTGACTCCATGCTTCAAGGGCATCCGGATATGAAAGGAACTCCTGGAGTTGATATGTCTACAGGCTCTTTAGGCCAAGGATTATCAGCGGCAAATGGAATGGCCTTAGCTGGAAGGCTAGATAATTTGGATTATAGAGTGTTTGTATTGATAGGAGATGGAGAGCTTCAAGAAGGTCAAATATGGGAAGCAGCAATGACAGCGGCACATTATAAATTAGATCATGTTACAGCTTTTCTAGATCACAATCATCTTCAAATTGATGGATTAAATGAGGAAGTAAAAGGTGTAGAACCAGTTGATAAAAAATGGGAAGCTTTTGGGTGGAATGTAATAAAAATAAATGGACACTCTTTAGAGGAAATAGAAAGTGCTGTAGAAGCTGCTAAATTGGTAAAGGGAAAACCAACCATGATCATAGCAGAAACAGTAAAAGGAAAAGGCGTTTCTTATATGGAGAATCAAGCAGGATGGCATGGCGTTACACCAAATGCAGAGCAAGCCAAACTAGCAATGTGCGAATTGGAGGTTGAAGCTTAATGGCAAATATAGCAACTAGAGAAGCATACGGTTCAGCTCTTGCTGAGCTTGGAGAAAAATATAAAGATTTGGTGGTTCTTGATGCAGATTTATCAAAATCCACAAAGACAGCAGATTTTAAAAAGAAGTATCCTGAGAGATTTTTTAATATAGGTATATCGGAGCAAGACTTGATGGGAACAGCAGCAGGACTGGCAACATGTGGCAAGATACCTTTTGCAAGCACATTTGCAATGTTTGCCGCTGGAAGGGCTTTTGAGCAGATCAGAAATTCTATTGCTTATCCAAAACTAAA
>JAUQXG010000525.1 GCA_030834765.1 Lutispora sp. | reverse complement strand
GTGCCTTATCTATTTCGTCATACTTTGTTGCTGTTGCTCCGCCAAATTTTGATAGTACTGTTGTGATTGCTGCTGTTACTGTTGTCTTTCCATGGTCAACGTGTCCTATCGTTCCAATATTTACGTGAGGTTTATTTCTCTCAAATTTTGCTTTTCCCAATTTTTCCTTTTTCCTCCTCGTTTATATAAGTTATATTTAATTTAAGGATAATCAAGTATTAGTAAACAGGCCCTCGTGTATCGCAAGTTATTTCACATATTGCAATTAGTTATATGAACAACCTTTGCCGTTGTGTTTATGGAGCCCACGAGCAGGATCGAACTGCCGAACCTCTACCTTACCAAGGTAGTGCTCTACCTACTGAGCTACGTGGGCATGCTTAGCACTTCGTGCACGCTTGACTTATGCTACGCATAAGTCCCAATTTGTATGCACTACAATGTTCTTCATTCTTCGCAAAAGCCCCGGTTCTTACACACCCGGGTAATTTGGCACTACATAAAAGTCAAAGTTCATCTGCACTAGAATTGTGTTATTTCCCATTGGTGCAAATTCATTTACATACTTCTAATATTGCTTCTTTGGAGCGGGCAACGGGAATCGAACCCGCATAGCCAGCTTGGGAAGCTGGTATTCTACCACTGAACTATGCCCGCATATCTTAGAGAACACATGATGGTATTATAATGCTAATGACTTTGTTTGTCAATAGCATTATAGGGCTTAGAATGCCGCCGTTACTCATCTTTAAACTCTAAATATTTCTCAAGCTTTCTCTTCACCCTTTGAAGAGCATTATCTATAGACTTCACATGCCTGTCCAAATCACAAGCAATCTCTTGATAAGACTTGCCTTGCAAATATGACATGAGCACTTCCTGCTCCAGGCCGCTTAGTATTTCTGCAATTTTCTTCTCTATTAATAACAATTCTTCTCTATTAATCATTAACTCTTCTGGATCTGTAATCTTTGCTGCCGTCAAAATATCAAGAAGAGTTCTATCAGATTCTTCATCATATATAGGTTTGTTAAGAGATACATAAGAATTAAGTGGGATATGTTTTTGCCTAGTGGCTGTTTTTATTGCAGTAATAATCTGTCTAGTTATACATAACTCAGCAAAAGCACGAAAGGAAGACAATTTATCATTCCTAAAGTCTCTGATAGATTTATAAAGCCCTATCATACCTTCTTGGACAATATCTTCTCTATCTGCTCCGATTAGGAAATATGATCTTGCCTTTGCTCTAACAAAATTCTTATATTTATTAATAACATACTCAAGGGCATCAGTATTTCCATCCCTGGCACTAAGAACCACTTCTTCGTCTAACATATTGTCATAATTCATAGAAAATTTCTTTTCACCATTGACTTCCACTAAATCTCCCCCACCCATTTGAAGCTTAAATCCCAATATCTATTATACATTATGTCCATTTTTATAGTCAAGTTTGATTTCCTTACACATGCAGCTATGCTGCAATAAGTTAAAATTTTTAAAACCGAAGGTTTTATAAACCTTCTTTTCTCCATTTTTCAAGGATGGCACGCGTTTTTTCATCCAATAGATGTTCAAGGCTATTATTCTTTGCTTTTGTTTGCTCTATAAATCCTGAATTCATCCGTTTTTTCATTGATTCTATATCCATCTTAAGCTCTCTTGCTGATACCCTTGTGGCACCAAGACCCAGGGCAAGCATTTGTTCTAAATAATCAGATGTTGCAACTTTGACCACATTATCCTTTGCTATCAGTGCGGTGAATCTTTCAATATATCCATCGGCACTTTCAAATTCTTTGGTGAATACAACTTCAACACCATTATACTTTTCATGTTTTTCCATGCTATTTTTTACATAATGTGCATCAAACACTACAATAACCTTTATTCCAGTAAACCCCTGATAATCTGACATGGTTTCTAAAAGTTTTTGTCTTGCAACATCAAGAGAATTGCTCATTTCCCTTTTTAAATCTTCCCAATTATTTATTATGTTGTATCCGTCGATTATCAGGTATTCCTTCACTTTCCATCACCCTTACAAAGCAAGCAAAGCATGATTAATGAATGCCTTGTGAACCTTGTTTACTGCCTCTCTGTTTTTTTACATCGTATACTATTATAGCGGCAGATACTCCAGCATTCAAAGATGTGATTTTACCAGACATGGGTATACTTACTAAGTAATCACATTTTTCTTTCACTAATCTGCTTATGCCTTCACCCTCACTTCCTATGACTACTGCAATAGGTCCAGTCATATCTTTCTTATAATACGGAGCGCCAACAACATCTGCACCGGCTATCCAAATATTTTTCTTTTTTAGATACTCTATTGTTTGAGTGATATTTGTAACTTTAGCAACTGGAACATATTCTATGGCACCAGCTGAAGTTTTTGCTACCACTGGTGTTAATCCCACTGCTCGTCTTTTAGGAATGATTACTCCATGTACTCCAGCAGCATCACATGTTCTAAGTATAGAGCCCAGATTTTGCGGATCAGATATTTCATCTAAAATAACAATAAACGGATCTTCATCCTTGTCTTTTGCTATTTGCAGTATTTCATCAATTTCATAATATTTGTATAAGGCAGCAGATGCAATGACACCTTGATGATGGTTGGAAACTGAAAGACCATCAAGTTTGGCCTTATCTACTTCTTTAATAAGTATATTTTTTTCTCTTGCCATTGCGATGATTTGTCTTATAGACCCTTCGCTAGCTCCCTTTTGAATAAATATCTTATCCATTTCTCTTCCGGACTTAAGCGCCTCTAGCACTGGGTTTCTTCCTTCTATTAGATTTATTCTGTCATCAAAATCACTCTCTTCATCTGGTGCAAATTCTGATTTTTTCGGAATCCTGTGAAAATCATCTTTAGCCCTGCTATCTTCACTAGGACTAGATTTGAAACTTTTTTTCCCAAATCCCTTGGCTGCTGACCTTATTACTGGACCCTTTTTACCTCTGCCGTCCGTCTTATCTCTTCCAAATGGCCTTTTGCCATCTGCCTTTTTATCATTTCTCAAATTTCATCATCCTTCATATTTATTTTAAATATATAAACCATATATTCTTTATTTTAACCAATTTTGATTTAATAAATTATATGCTATATTTTCGTTTCATTTCATTCATCTTCCCACAGCTCATTTTGCCTTCTGGGCAATTTGCTTTTACACAGGTAGGACCGCAGTTTTTAAAAAGTATTGGTGCTACTTCCTTCACCTGCCTAAGCATCTCATCGGCAAGCTCTCTGATCTCCCATTGTGCTCTGCTGCAGCATCTTTCTCTAAAAAAATTAAACAGCGCCCTCGCTGACATAGTAAATACAATTTTGGTTTCACAAGAATTTGGAAATATATATCTTGCATCCTCAATAGAAGATTTCTCTGCCATTTGTTTGGATTGCTTTTCGCTTTTTCCTTCTTTGATATATGTACTAAAATGTTCATGGAAAAGTATTTCTGTAAGTTCATTGTATACATTTTGATCATACTCCATGGCCTGTACATATTTTTCTCTTGCCAATGGAATCTTATTTATCTCTGGAGGAATGATATATTCAAACTGCTCAAGCTTCACATACCTTTGGGACTGCTGAGAATAGGAGCATCCAATCCTATGCCTTACTAATTGGTGTGTCAATACTCTGCTCACACCTTCAACCCCAAATGTAAAGGAAACATGTTCTACTGGGCTTTCATGGCCTAATTCCATAAGCATATCAATAAACTTGGCTGTTTTTTCGTCATCCTGACTCTTCATTATATCTTCTATTCCTACTCTTGAATAGCACAACTTTGCAGCTGCCGCCACTAATTGTTCAGGTTGTGGAGTATATTGAATAAGTTTTACTTTCATTTTCCTGCTCCTTTTAATCTCCTTCTTTTGATTCTCTGATTTTATCAAATAAATAAATAAGCCTTTCGATATTGCCAATAAGGTATAGATATCCAAATAATGCTTCAAGCCCTGTTGCCATACGATAATCTACCAATTCTGCGTTTTTGGGCACTGTGCCTGACTTAGCGTTTCTTCCTCTTCTAACAATATCTTTTTCATCATCCGTAAGCTCTGATTGTATTACTTCTTCTAAAAATTCTGCTTGAGATTTCGCCTTTACAAAAGTAATTGCCCTTTTATGAAGCTTAGAAACCTGAATACTGCCGTGAGATACCAAAAGTGTTCTCACATATAGCTCATAAACAGAATCTCCAATATAAGCAAGGACTAGGGGATTATACATATCTATATCTGAAGTTTTCAATCCGCCTTTTACGATTAGTTCACTATTTATTTCATTTAGTAATGGCACATAATCTTTTTCAAATTTCTCTTTATCCATATTTCCTCTTCCTGCAGCTATGTAATGTCATAGCTGACATTTTACGCAAAATAGAATTGATAAAGGCGATCGCCTTTTTCAAATTTCTCCTTAAAAAGGTGTATTATATAATATAATATACAAAATAGT
>JAUQXG010000524.1 GCA_030834765.1 Lutispora sp. | reverse complement strand
AAAAAAGCTGAAGAAAAATCAGTGATAGAGCAATACATAACATTACAAAATGAATTCGGACATATTTTTGAAAGACTTATGAGCTTTTCAGAGCTTACAAATAGTGTAGATGCAAAAAATGAAACGGCCTTAGCTAATATTGAAAAGCTGGAATCTATGGCAACGGAGCTTACAGTTCCAAGAGTAAGCTTTGTGAAGTGGCTTGGCAGTGTATCAAATCTAAAGGAGCTTATTGATTCCTCAGATTTATTGAAAGACCATAAATATCAGCTCCTGGAAATAGCTGAAAACTATAAATATCTTTTAAGTGAAAAAGAAGAAGTTGTGATTGCTAAAATGAAAAATACAGGCTCAAATGCATGGTCAAAGCTGCAGGAGTTGGCTTCTTCTACTTTATTAGTTGATATAACAATAGACGGAGAAAAAAGGCATTTGCCACTTCCAGTAGTAAGAAATATGGCCTATGAAAAAGATACATTTGTTAGAAAGAATGCATATGAAGCCGAATTGAATGCCTATAAGAAAATTGAGCAATCATCTGCTGCTGCATTAAATGGGATAAAGGGAGAGGTAATAACCCTAGCTTCTATGCGAGGTTATAAGTCCCCACTTGAAAAGACTGTTTTAGATGCAAGAATGGACATGGAAACCCTAGATGCTATGTTGGCTGCCATAAAAGATAGTCTCCCGATCTTTCATAAATATTATAGAAAAAAAGCGGAGATGCTTGGTTATAAAAATGGTCTGCCTTTCCATGATATGTTTGCTCCCATGGGGGAAGTAAATATGACGTATACATATGACCAGGCAAGAGAGTATATTGTGAAGAATTTTAGAACATTCAGTGACAAACTTGCTGACTTTGCTGATCATGCTTTTGAAAATAATTGGATAGATGCAGAGCCTCGGGAAGGAAAGAGGGGAGGAGCATTTTGTTCAAACCTTCATTCCATTAAAGCCAGCAGAGTGATGACAAATTTCACAGGAAGCTTTAGTGATGTAATAACCATTGCCCATGAACTGGGTCATGCTTATCACGGATCTTGTTTAGAAGAAGAGTCCTATTTAAACAGCAATTATCCAATGCCAATAGCTGAGACAGCTTCAATATTTTGTGAAACCATCATTAAAAATGCATCATTAAAAGAGGCTTCACAAGAAGAAGCTTTTACCATTTTAGAAAGCAGCATATCAGATAGCGGACAGGTAATCGTAGATATATACAGTAGATTTTTATTTGAAAGCCAATTGTTTGAGAAAAGAAAAGAAGGCTCTCTATCGGTAACTGAACTTAAGGATTTGATGCTAAAAGCACAAAAAGATGCATATGGAAATGGTTTAGACCACAATGTCCTTCATCCATATATGTGGGCATGCAAGCCTCATTATTACTATGCAGACTACAATTTCTACAATTTCCCTTATGCCTTTGGTTTATTATTTTCGAAAGGGCTATATGCGGAATACATAAAGAGAGGCAGTGACTTTGCAGAAGAATATGATAAGTTGCTTTCAATCACAGGGAAAAATAAGATTCCAGATATAACAAAGGTTATGGGTATCGATATACATTCAATAGACTTCTGGAGAAACTCCTTGAGCATTATTGAAGAAGAAATTGAAAAATTTATAAAGTATTAGGAAAGAGTTTTATAGTTCATAATGCTATATAAAAGCTTTTATAAGATGATACATTTGATATCCAACAGCTTTTCCTGTTGGATATCTTTTTACTTCTAAAGATACAATGTCAATAATATTAGATAAATATAATATGAATAAACACCTAATGTCCTTACAGGTGACAATATAAATTATATTCCTCATTTATCTGAGCTTTGAGAAGAGCGTAGATGTTGCTTATATAGAAGGTGAGGACTGTCCACTTTTTCTTGACAATGGAAATCAATTGATGTACTATAAAAAATAATAGAAATGAATATTCTGACCATTTAGAAATATTATATATATATATACATCAATTGATGAAAATACTGAATTCCTCGTAAAATTAAGTCCTTTTAAACAATGGAGTTATAGGACGTGGAATTCTTGTATTATAAACAATCTCAACTCAATAAATGAATAAGGGGGATTCTAGATGTTCAAGAAGGCATTGGCACTTGGTTTAAGCATGGTTATGGCATTTAGCTTAATGGCATGCGCTAAACCAGCAGAACCGACTACTCCGGAAGGTAATCCGGCAGCTCCTGCGGAAAAGAAGATGCACATCGGTATTGTTACTGGTACTGTATCACAAGGTGAAGATGAACTCCGTGGTGCTGAGGCAATGATTGAAAAGTATGGAGATGCTAACACAGGCGGAATGATAAAGCACGTTACATATCCAGATAACTTCATGCAAGAACAAGAAACTACTATTGCACAAATTGTTGGTCTTTCAGATGATCCTGACATGAAAGTAATAGTTGTAAACCAAGCTATACCAGGTACTGTTGCAGCGTTCAAACAAATTCGCGAAAAAAGACCAGATATACTTCTTCTAGCGAACTCTTCACAAGAAGATACAGCTATGATAGAAGCTGCTGCAGATTTAGTTATCGATCCTGATAACGTAAATCGTGGATATCTTATGATTCTTGCAGCTAAGAAGATGGGCGCAAATACTTTCGTACATATTTCTTTCCCAAGACATATGAGCATAGAGCTATTATCATTGAGAAGAAATATCATGGAAGAAGCTTGCAAAGACTTAGGACTTAAATTTGTATTTGAAACAGCTCCAGACCCAATGAGTGACGTTGGAGTTCCAGGAGCACAACAATTTATTCTTGAAAAAATGCCTGCATGGGTTGACAAATATGGCAAAGACACAGCATTCTTCTGCACAAATGATGCGCAAACAGAACCATTGTTAAAGAGAGTTGCAGAATTAGGTGCAATATTTGTTGAACCAGATCTTCCTTCACCAATCATGGGATATCCTGGCGCATTCGGTATCGACTTAAAAGCAGAAGCTGGAAACTGGCCTGCTATACTTGCAAAAGTTGAAGAAACTGTAGTTGCTAAAGGCGGCGCTAAGAGAATGGGTACATGGGCTTATTCATATGGCTATACAGCTACTCAAGGTTTAGTTGAATATGGTAAGAATGTAGTTGAAGGCACAATGCAAAAAGACAATATGGCTGATGTATTAAAGGCATTTGGAGAATATACTCCAGGAGCTGAATGGAATGGTTCCTTATTTATAGACCGTAATAGTGGTGAAATTAAAAACCACGTAATGGTATATCAAGATACTTATGTATTTGGTCAAGGATACCTAGGTAACAGTAAAGAAGTAGTTCCAGAAAAATACAAGAGTATAAAATAAACTAAAATAATATGACACATTAGGAACGGTCTATATAGACCGTTCCAAATGTGTTATAAGCAATTATACATTTATTTGATCATAAAGAGGTGAAATTATTGTCTACAGAAAATGTATTACTTAAAGTTGAAAACGTTGGAAAAGAGTATAATGGAAATCGGGTGTTGAAGGATGTGAACTTCACACTTGAAAAAGGAAAGATATTGGGCCTTGTCGGAGAAAATGGTGCTGGAAAATCAACGCTAATGAAGATTT
>JAUQXG010000063.1 GCA_030834765.1 Lutispora sp. | reverse complement strand
GGCTATTAGCTGATCTATCCATTCTCTTTCTGTTGGCAAAAATCCTGAAGTCTTCTCATTTTCCTTTGGTCTAGATAGATCGATTTCTGTATGAGCTGTATTTACATCCCCACATATAATGACTTTCTTTCCTGCAGCGACTAGTTTATTTGCATACTTTAGACACTCATCATAGAATTCCATCTTATATTCCAATCTTTCTTTAGATGCCTTCCCATTAGGAAAATATATGTTAAACAGGTTGAAGTCTTCATACTCTGCCATAAGTACCCTGCCCTCTCTGTCGAACTTTTCTATTCCAAAGCCTCTATGTACTTCTTTTGGCTGTATTTTAGTATATATCGCCACTCCGCTATAGCCTTTTTTTTCAGCTGAACAAAAATAGGAATAATATCCTTCTATGTTTTTAAGATTATCATCCAGTTGACCCTCTTCTGCTTTGGTTTCTTGAAGGCACAAAATATCTGGTGATTCTTCCTTAATCCAATCTATAATCCCTTTTTTAGCTGCCGCTCTTATTCCATTTACATTCCAACTCAATATCTTCAAAATATCGCCCCCTAAATATTCTTTTGTACTGAAGCATCTTCAAATAAATAACTAGTCAGATGCCTTATTTATATAATGAAATACCTTCCCCATAATGTCAATAAATTTCAGGGATTTCAACCTTTGCATTTCCATTCTCCAATAATTTCATAAACTCATTATAAGGCATTTGCATATACTCCCTATTTTCAGTAAAAATCTTTACCACATTTCCATCTATCTTTGATATTCTCCATCTTTTTATATCATTGTTAATTTTAAATTCTACAATCTCTCCACCTTTCAGATTCATTACCATACCTCCATTATTATTTAAAAATAAATTTTTCTAATCTATATGTTTAATTTTACCACAATAAAAGATATAATTTCTATTACAGTGTATTACTATGATACTTATTATTTGTATATATTGGGGAACTCTACAATATGTATGAGAAATTTAAAGGAAGTGTTAATATAGATAAAAAACTTAATAGAACCTTTTATCTTAGGCCTGATCCAGTAGAAATTGCAAAAGACCTATTGGGTAAATATTTAGTTCGACATTCAGATGAGGGTACAACAATAGGCAAAATTGTGGAAGTTGAAGCTTATATGGGCACAAAGGATGCCGCTGCCCACTCATATAAGGGCGTAATAACAGAAAGAATTAGAGTAATGTTTGGAGAGGGTGGGCATGCATATGTTTATATGATATATGGAATGTATTACTGCTTTAATATCGTCACAAATGGTTTGAATATACCTTATGCCATACTGATTAGAGCTCTTGAGCCAATTGAAGGTATAGGACTCATGCAGAGGCGTGTAAACAAGGAAAAAATAAATCAATTATGCAATGGTCCCGGAAAATTATGTAAGGCCATGGCTATTTGCAAAAGTGATAATGGCATCGATTTATGTGGTAATGAACTATATTTGACAGAAGGAGAAAGAATAGCAGAAGAAAATATAATTGCTACCCCAAGAATAAACATTGATTATTCAGGCCCAGCAAAAGACTACTTATGGAGATTTATTATAAAAGACAATGCTTATTTATCAAGAAAAAGGTGAATATAAACCTATTCACCTTTTTTTTGCTCATCATCATTTTTATTTTTCAATTGTATCAATATGTTTTTCAGCGTTTGAGGATAGGGCACTCCTATTTTTCCAGCATTTTCAAGTATTGATATTCCCTCATTTGCAATATAAAACATAATAGTTATGGTCCTAATTAAATCAGTACTTGTTACGTGGTCAACCAATACAGCTATATACACCAATGCAAATATCATCACTTTTTTTGCAATCCCTTTAGCACCTATTTCGGATGAAAGCTGTCCATCAACAATGGCTACCATGACTCCAGTAATATAATCAATAATAACCAGAGTAACTAATGCTTGTAGCGCCAAATTCCACCCTCCTAATGCATTTGCTATTATGGTGCCTATCACAGAAAAGATACCATTTGCAGCAAATAATTCTTTGCTCATATCCTACCCTCACTTCCTTATTTAATATTAGAAGCAGTTATAACATGTCCCTCTTCTAATATTAAATTATTCATGAGATTGCAAAGTGTTACTATTTATGTGGTTGACATAAATATCTCCTCCTCAGCATTTTCTTTTTAGTTTCATGCCAAGAAGGAGATATTTCAGATATTTATATTTTCAGAGTGCTTCCCGTGCTGACTTATCTAACAACCTCCAAATAATTGTCAAACAAAGCCGCTGCTTCCGCTCGGGTCATTTTATCATTTGGCCTAAAGCTATGGTCAGGGTATCCCTTCATTATTCCTAAGTTTGATAATACCATAACATGTTTCTGCGCCCATTGTGGTATTGTTTCCCTATCCGTAAAATCATCATTTTGAAGCTGGTATTCACTTAGGATTCTTCCAAGCATTGCTGCCGCTTCAGCTCTTGTTATGTTGTCATTAGGCTTCATATACACTTCTTTACCTAAGCCTTTTCCACTTATCCATCCCTTTTTATTGCAATATTTCATATATGGTCGTGCCCATAACTGTATTTCTGTATCATCTGCAAATTGAGACAGGTCTGTATCTGTATCATTTTGCAGATAGCCTTCACTTAGAGAAAGCATCTTTGCAAATTCAGCTCTTGTAACTGTTCTTTCTGGCTCAAACCTATATTCTCCATCTGTTGATTTTATTCCGTTGACAATACCTCTGTCAATAAGTCTATACACCGCATCCCTTGCCCAATAGCCGTCCATATCCGTCATCATCGTCATTCCGCTGTTCTCCATAACGGCATACTTGCTAAAGTGAGGAACTTTTACAGTAATAAAAGCATTCTTTTCATCCACTGTTCCTCCAACCATATTCCAAATGCCTGTTTTTTCATTATATACATATATGGCTATATGTTTTAGATTTTTGACCTTATTTTTATCAAAATACAATGTAAGCTCTACAGGGGAATTAAATTGAAATCCTTTAGGTACTTTGATATCAAATATGTTGCTGCAGAAATCCTTATTTCCACTTTGCTGTCTGTATTGCAGCAGATCTTGAATTTCAACTACTTCTATATATCCTTTTGAAAATTTCTCATTTCCAGTGAATCTAATTCCTATTATCCCAGGGATTGTTATCTCTTCATTCGCCTTGAAATCTAAAAGCCTCCTGATCAAAATATCTATTTTAGTACCACCACTGATAATAGCTATAGAGTCGCCTTTACCCTGGTCATTACCATTATCCGTATCACTGCCATTATCCGTATCATTGTCATTATCTTCACGGTTT
>JAUQXG010000523.1 GCA_030834765.1 Lutispora sp. | reverse complement strand
TCCTCAGGTGTTATTAGATATGCATCTTCAATCTGTTTGGTTAATCCACTGATACTGACGAAATACTCTTTTGTTGACCCTGAAATAATTAGAGGCTTATTTAACCTTAGCCTGATCTCCTCCATTTCTTTCATTATTTCTATTGGGACATGAAGCAAAAAAGCTTTTAAATTTACTGGCATATACTTGATAACATCTAAGAAAGACAAATCGCTTACCATGTTTGTCCCCCTTTCTAGATAATTATTATTAAGTTTGTACTAATAATATGACAGCTTATTAAAAAAAATACCTATACAAAAAAACAAAAGCCCTTCTGGTAAAACCAGAAGGGCAAATATGTATTCGTTTTAAATGATACTATTCATCACAACCGCAGTCATCATCACAGCAGCAGCCAAATTCAATTTCTATTGGCTCATGACAATTTGGGCAAAGAACTTCTTCACCATTTCCTGCTAATTCTTGATCTAAATATACATATTCTTTGCAATGAGGGCATTCTAACTCTAAAAAGTCAAAATCGTCATCCTCTTCGTCATTATCTTCGTCTTCTTCGTCATAAACATCATCTTCTAGAGTTGTCAAATCTTCGTCTATTGCTTCTACGTAATCGTCAAGTTCTAGTTGCGCATCATTCAATTCATTGATTGAATCTGCAAAATCTCCCAGCACCTCAATGATTTTTGTTATTAGCTTGCCCTCATTAGTTGATTCATCAACTTTTGCACCTTCCGCAAGCCCTCTTAAATAGGCCACTCTTTCATATAAGTATTCCATCATTTCATCTCCTTATAATTATATAGTATATTATACCACTATACTCTTTCCATATACTCGCCTGTTCGAGTATCAATCCTGACTTTATCTCCTGTATTTATGAATAAAGGTACATTTATTGTAGCACCTGTTTCAACTGTTGCTTGCTTCGTAGCTCCTGTTGCTGTATCTCCTTTAAAGCCTGGATCAGTTTGTGTAACTTCAAGTTCAACAAAGTTCTGAGCTTCAACTGAGAAAGCCTCACCTTTATAAAACTTAATATTTGCTGTATCATTTGGCTTTAGAAAAGTTATAGCCTCTTCTACTTGGTCATGGTTTAGAGGAATCTGCTCATATGACTCATTATCCATAAAATAGTATAATCCGCCATCTTCGTATAGAAATTGCATTTCTTTCCTCTCTATATTTGCCTTCTCGAATTTGTCAGTAGGATTAAAAGTTCTCTCTACTACACCGCCTGAAATAATATTCTTGATTTTAGTCCTAACAAAGGCTGCGCCTTTACCTGGTTTTACATGCTGGAAATCTATTATTGAAAATATTTGTCCATCCATTTCAAAACTTACGCCTTTTCTAAAGTCACCGGCAGAAATCATCTCAATTATCCCTCCAAAATAAAAATATTGCATTATAAAAACGCTAGTAATATTATTTCCATAAATTAATATAAAATTACTTATCAAAATACGAATACACTCAATTATATACTCAAAACAAAAGAAGAGTCAAGGAAACATTTGTATATGCATGTTATTTTTTCAATAATCATGTCATAGAATAATGGCTAATACATAATCATTTTGTCTAAACTGATACATACTCAAATTTAAATAGAATTCTGTATAAATTTCTCACTAGAATACATATTCTATATACACACTGATTCTACGATACTTCTAATTTCTATATTGCAGTAACCATAGACATCCGTATTTATTATTACACCAGCATAGCTATCTATACATAAATCAATCTTATTTATAATATCTGTCTTTCATTACTTTTCTGCATCCCTTAACCTCAATAAGGATAACATTAGATCGATTGGTTTACATCATGCTTTGGATTTTTAGAAACTTGAACTACCGCTTTTACAATTGCAGTTTCAATGTCAACTTCAAATTGCTGAGCTAATTCACCAACTTTCATATATAATTCACCTATTTGTGTTACAACATACTTTGAAGGTAAATCATTTAGTGCAATTGCTATTATATCTAATTTACATTTTTCACATTTACAGATATTCATTATTTTTAGTACATCGTTGGTTTTATGGATAACAGCTTCCTCCATAAAGTTTCTTAGTTTATACATAATAAACCTCCCTTATTCATTTCCGCTAAATATTTTATTTATTAATAAAATTCTTCCTGTTGCAGGTACTACTGTGATTTTACAATACTTTTTACTAACCTTATTTGTTATTGTAATTGTTCCTCCATTTGATAGGGGAGCTCCATTAAAAGAGAAATAAATTTCGTTACCTGTGAAGTTTTGATTGATAGCGAAATCTTGACCAATCAGAACTTCTTTTATTCTCTTTGGTCCTTCCGAAAGAATATAGCTATGCTCTTGAAAAACTAACCTATAATTTTTGCCTTCTGTCATTTTCATAGTCCTTGCATATCTTATTTCATCTCTCAAGGTCTTGCTTATTGCAAGAAGTTCGCTGGAGCTTTTTTGCATTCTAGGTACTCCTAAAGACAAAAGCATTGCTAATGCAGCGAGAACAACTATAAGCTCTATTAATGTAAAGCCTTTCTGACCTTTCATTTTATTCAAATCCTATACCCCACTGGAGTTTCTGTAATGAAAGATGTTTTCTACCTTTGTGCTGTATTTATCAAAGACAAAGTTAATTCTAATTAATATTCCATCAGCTTCATTATATTTTTTATCAAAAGGTATAGGCTCTACTTCAATATTTTCTATATAATTGCCTACCTCTACTGTTGCGCTGCCAGATAATCCTATGCCATATTTCAAGTTATAAAAATCGTATTCTGGGTCTTTTATAAGTTGAAATATATATCCTTTGTCCAGCCTATCAACTTTATTCTTAAAAATCATTTTCTTTATAAAAATTTTTTCATTTGAATTCATCTTACTTTTACCTTGTCTGTCTTCTAGATATATCAAGCCTGTAGATTCCATGACCTTTTCTTCTAAAAAGTTAAATATAAATTGAGCCTGCTGCTGAATTTCTACTCCTTTTTCAACCCTAGACATTATATTAATGCTGCTATTCATTGTTGAAAGTATTAGGGTAATAATAACACCAAATAAGGCCAAGGAAGTGATTATCTCAATTAAAGTGAAGCCATTATTTTGTAAACCATTCATTCTATTTTTAAAGCAAATCATCGAAACTACCTTTCTACTTTCCAATCAACAATATCTATCAAATCTTCGGCAACGATATCTAAAAAGGGAAAGTTATCATTCATTTCAGGAGTATTTATTTCGCAAATCAGCTTCAATTGTTTTTCAATATTGTTTTCTGAATAGGTAGATATGATTTCTAATTGATAAAAACCTATTTTCTCTAGCAGCTTTGAATCTATTCTATAACAGTTATCCTTATATAATATATACCTGGATTTATCTTTTAAAATTCCTACAATTCCACCTGAAGGAGGTAAGTCCATACAATTTCCTTTTAGGAAATTAATATATGATTTTTCAAAGCTAGCTTGTTCTTTTCCCCTTGCATAGGTTAATGCATCTTCTATATACTCTACTGACATGATATATGCTTCTTCCATTACAGCCTCACATGTATAGAAAACATGCTTCACTTGGCTGTTTAATCTCTTCATTTTGTAATTCATGGCTGCTGTAGATAATAAAGCTGTGCCTGTCACAATCATTACAGAACCGATTAATAAAACAAATACTAAAACTGCGCCTTTTTTATTCTGCATAATTTTGCACACAATGCTACTCCCATACTTCTACAATTTTAAGTCCCTCAATCTTTTCTAAAATCCGATTATATGCTGATACCTCTATAATAACCTTATATAACTTTCCACCATATTCAGGAATGTCTTGGATATCTACTTCAATATCATAAATTCCATATTGATACCTTTCCTTAGCTTTTAAAACCTCCTTAGAAGCCTTAATCATTTCCAAGTGATTTTGAGCCAGAATCAACGCATCATATTGTTGCTTAGAAGTTTCAGAAATCTTAATTGTGGTCATTAATAGTGAAGAGACAGCAATGAATAATATAGAGAAAATTGTAAGAGCAAACAAAAGCTCTATAATTGTAAATCCTGAATTATAAGTTTTTACATTTTTCATGTTTTCACCAATTTAAATATAGAAGACTTATCCAATTATACTATATATTCACTGTGCTTGGCATAATTCCTTTAATTTTTTATAGAATATGTAAAAATATTTATATCTACCTCATTTTATTTATAATTTTTATTCAGTCAAGTAGTAAAGCATATATATAGCCTCCGCTTGAGTTATATAATTATCCATTGAATTATAACTCAGCGTATATCTATCTTTATTTTTAGTAATTTTATCAGCTATATATTTCCAAGTAAAGTTTTTATCATTTGTTGCCTTTCTCATGATAACTTCTACTTCATTATAAGTTGCTGGTTTACTCATATCTAAGGCATTCAATACAGTAACTCCCATATCGACTGCAGTATAATTTGTATTATATATCTTATTTACATAGCTAAGAAACTGAGCTTTAGATGTATAATTGTTTGGTAAAAAGTTATTGTCAATATTCACACCAACTATGCCCCTTCTTATATAAGTGACAATCTCATTTTTTGCCCAATGTCCTCTTAAGTCATAAGGTGTAGTTGCTTTGTTGTCTATGAAAACTGCATATATATCTGTTTTATTATTTAAAGATTTTGCACTAATAGATGTTGTTATGCTTTTCTCATCTACATCACTTGGCATATATGTCCAAACATTATTGGTGTATTTATATATTCCTGCAGTTAAATAGGAACCATAATATTCAAAGGTTAGTTTTACCATTTTATCTTTATCCACTGCATTGGTTGGGTTAGCCAATCTTACGGAATATAAGTCAGAGGCTTTTGTAAATCTGTCAGCAGAGGGCATTTTAAAAATACCGCTATTATTCAATATTCTATCTATTGAAACTACTATATCATTATAAAATACACCTTGCTCTGTGCTTATTACTAATCTTCCATCTCCAGACTTTATTTCTCCTCCACTAATAGGAAGTATTGCAGTCTGAAGCTTCTTGGAAAAATCATCAAAGCTTGATTGCTGATATGTAGTTAAGTATCCTATTCTCATTCCTTCTTTATATCCGCTTATAAATCCATCACTGTATTTTTTATGTTCATTAAATAGCTTATATTCATTTATTATATCGCTGTCTGAAAAGAAATACCTGGCTAGATCACTGCTTCTTTCAAGAGCAAGGTCAATTTTTGCTGACGTTTCTCCCTTTCGTGTGCCTATATCCTTGCCATGGGCATAGCCCTTTTCATATAATAGCGCATTATAGCTGGTATTTGCAGCCCTGTAGGCTTCTTCATATTTTTCATTATAGGATTTTTTAAAGCCAGCAATAAAAGCATCAGAATAATCTTTATTGTCATTTCCCAGCAAATATGTGCTTTTAATTTCACTATCTGTAGGAATACCCCTCTCCCAGTCTATGGTAAGACTTTTATAATAGTCCAACCTGCCATAATTAGCTCCTAGCATAGATCCAAAGTATTCTCCATCCTTGCTCCCTTGTGTTGTAGCAGCCAATATCGGTTTAAACTTTGCATCAGCATATCCTTGTTCATACCCTATTTTATATTTATTTTTATAAGCCACGATGAAAGCATTTTTGTAATCATTTGGTTCTTTTAGCAACTCATAGATTTCAATAATAGTTGTGGTGGTGGGTAGATTATATGTCCATTTATTTGCTCTGCCTGCATAATAATCTATATGGCCATTTATAGCTCCAATTTTTTCCGCCAAGGACTCAGCATATTGTATTGGCGTTTTTTTATCTTCTTCACTGTTTTTATTATCATAACCTTTTATATAGCCTTCTCTATATCCAACTTTATATCCTCTTTTAAAATTAGCTTTGTATGTAGTAGTCTCTTTACTTAAACTATATATTTCTTCTATTTCACTGTCTTTTGGAACTACGATTACTTTCTTATTTCCCGAAGCTGCATCATCACTTCCATCTAATATCCCATCTAGTAATCCGTATGCATAACCATCATCATATCCTGTATCATCCGCTGCATATATATTTATTTTGGGAAAAAGCATTAGGATAAATAATAATGCAAACACAATGATAATATATCTATTATTTCCTTTCAAGTACATCACCCTTTCCCCGTTATTTAGATATTACTAAAATTTCTCCTGGTATCAACTTAGAGCCTGGTTCAAGTCCATTTTCCTTCATTATTCTAGTGTATCCTAATTCAGTGCCATAAAAATTCTCACTTATTGATGTCAAAGTATCTCCAGACTTTACAATATAGAATGTGGAACTTGTATTACCGCTGTTAGAGTTTTCATCCAGAGAATAAGAGCATTCTATTCTATCAAAAAGCATCACTGAATAATCGTCCCTGTTGGCTCCTAATTCGAAATATATTCTATCAAGTTTTAAAGGATAAACATTTAAATCCTGTGGAGGAGTTGCATATATGTATTCCCAGTCATTCCAATCCACACCCTTTTTTATCTCCATATCAATATTTCTTCCGTTTGGATCTTTGAATCTAAAACCTATGGTAGCAGGCGAATAGCCGTATGCATAAGCCCATATGCCTATAGAGTCAGGAGGATATTTTAAAGTTATGTTCTTATCATCCAACACTACAAAGGCTCTTTCCGCCTTATAGCCTGTTGATATGAAGTATTCTGCTCTGATAGCGCTTTTGCCGAACTTAGGAATATTTATTTTTCCTACCTTGCCAGTAACATCAGCGCTAGTGCCTAGGAAGTATACATTGTCTTCTTCCATATCATCTATCAAGTACCCTTTTCCCTGCATATCAGGCATTACCGAACTTGAATTAATATCTGGTATATTTGTTGGCTCTACATAGCCTTCAAAGGGTTTAAACGGACTATACTTTGAAGTGCTTACAAAAGGATTGGTATAAAAATAGCCCTCATTTATATTTCCTTGTTTCTCATAGGTATACGCATCTATAGATATTTGTCCACTCAGCATATCATCTTTATCCTTTACTAGAGAAAGTGCGCTTACCAATAACCTTTTCGGATTATCTCTGATCTGTGAAAAGAAATTGTTTAAATCCTTATAGGTACCTATAAATGGTATTGTAGTTTCCATCAAGTCAGAATCCAATTCTTCAATTTTTTGGGGATTAGCAAAGGTTATATTTGGTACATTTAATTGACCATTATCTATGATATCGTTTAGCATGTGCATCAATTCAGGCTGATTTGCTTTAGGGAAATACCTTTTTGATACTGTTAGAAACTCTTTGCTAAGACCTTCCAGCTCATTATTGATCTTTGCCTCACTGGCTAATATTATATTTACCTGCGCCAACTCACTTTCCTTAGCAATTTTCTCTTGAGTAAGCTTTTCAATATCAGCCTGCTGTGGAGTAAAGAGATATTGATAAGAAACCCATAATAAAACTGTAATTCCCAATATGAAGAGAAGATTTTTTTCTTTTTTGCTGATGGATAATTTGATTTTATGCTTGTTATTGCCCAGCTTTAGCTCCATCCTGCTCCTCCTTATATTTAATGTCCATAATAAAACTAAAGGAATCAATATTATCAACAATTTGAGGAATAAATACTTCCTGAAATAATCCAAGCTCTATCAAATTATGTTGAAATTGGGCGATAGACTCCTTATCTTGGGAGTTACCTTCAATCTTTATGATATCAGGATTCAAAACCATTGACTTTAAAAAAACCTTTGAAGGCAGGTTATTTTCAATATCACTTAGAAGAAATTCATTCAGCACATCTCGCTCATCTAAATATTTATCAATAGACATTATCTTTGATATATTATCTCGTAAGTCCTTTATCTTGTTTTTCTTTTCTAATATTTCATTATATTTAGGATCATTTTTTTTAACAGTGATTTGATTTTGCATAGAAGAAATATTGCTATTTAATTTTTTTATAGTATAGAAATTATAACTTCCATAACATATGATTCCAATAAAAGAGACCAGTAAGAAAACATTTAGAATGCTTTGCTTATCTATGCCTTTTTCCTGCTTCTTGTTGTAGGATGAAAAAAAGTTTAAATCCTTCATGTCATTACACCCCATCATCCCTTAATATTGCACTTATGCAATTTAGATATTTTCCAGGCTCGTCCTGAATATTTACTCTGCCTACGCCATTTATCAAGGCAGCAGGAATATTTAAATAATTGGTAAATGTTTTTTCTATACCTTGAATTCTAGCTGCTCCTCCGTAAATAAGGATTTGGTCTATTTCGTTACCCATATCTTTTGAAATATAGTATTTAAATACCTTTTCAATTCTATCCATTAACCCTTCAACAGAGGTATCTACCATCCTTGAATATTTGCTTTGATCTAAGAATTTATTTTTATTTGAAGTTTCTTCTAGAAGAAAGCTTTCTGTAGAGTCATCCTCTGCACTTGCTGCAACAAGATCTTCAGAATGATCATCTAAATGCATCCCGCCTATCTCTATTACCCTACTGGTATTAAGCACTCCATTTTTAGTTATTGTAATATTTGTACTGCTATAACCCAAGTCCACTATAGCAATGGTTTTATCCCGTACTGTTATGCTTCTGTTTATATAGTCTGTAAAATTCATGAGTTTCCATAGACTATTGGACTGATAATCAAGTATAGCTGGTTTAACACCCAAAGCAATTAAAAAGTTATAGTGTGCATCAACGATTTCTTTAGGTATTGCAACAACCATAACAACAAGCTTATCTTTACTTTCATCCAGAGACGACCCAATTATTCTATGCTGTACGATGTATTTACTGGCATCCATTGGAAGATATTCACTTAGTTGATACTTAAGCAAACCTTCAATTTCTGCATCACTTACTGCTGGAAACGAAACTTCTCTGCTTATAATAGCGGAGCTCTTTATACTCATATGACAAAAACCAGAATGAAATTTATTATCTTTCAATTCTTCTTTTATCATCGCAGCTAATGTACCAAAATCCTTTATATAGCCATTTTGATATGAACCAGGTGGCGTTTTAAAGGAAAAAGCCTTATTTACTTGAATCCCATTTTTGTTTTCTTTCGCTTCAATCATTTTAATTTCAAAAGAACCCAAATCAATTGAAATAATATTTTTATTAAAAGATGAATATGGTCTCAAGAGGATACCTCCTTTTAAGTTCAATTATTAATTTCTTTCCATTCATGTATTTCCCAACCCACATTGGTAGGCTCTAATATATGGGGAGGATAGTCATAAAACATTCTTGGATCATGTGAATACTTTTTGAGATAACCAGTAGATTCTATTAACCCTACTGCCAATCGTATTCTTTGAGTGATATTTCCCCACAAGGTTATGTAACCCCTTTTGGCACCCTTATCATAATCTTCAAAACCAAATCCCCCATTTACGGCAAATACCACTGAATGTATCATAACCTCTTTAGGCGCCCCATCATAGGTTTGACTTGAAGTTCCCCATTTTTCATCTGGCACCCAAACATTATAGTAATTTGAACTACTTGGTCTATAGCTACTATAAAAAACACTATTTACTTTAATATTATAATAAGTAGTATCTCTATATAGATAGGTCCTAACATTTTGGCCATAATCACCCCAAACCCATTTAAAATTCCAATTATTATCACTCAAATCTGTTTTTATCGCTTTCTTGGGCCAGCCATAATGATTTATAAGAATATTTCTATTAGCCACCAATCCAAGCATATCCTTACCAGATGCATCTCGAATGTAATAGTTCTTTCCAGTAGGTTTATAAGAAGGAGTAAAAGTAGTGTTTTTATAAGATATCCCTCCTGTCTCAGGATAAGAATAACTTCTATTATCCTTCCATTTAAAGGTCATAGGGGGCGACGGAGGGATATAGCTTGCATCTGTTAGTCTTGTGGAATCATAATCGTACCAATTAGTAGGATCGTCATAGGTAATAAAAATATCATTTGCTGCTGCTATGGTGAGAACTCCATTTAACTGTCCTGAAATAAAAATATTTCCAGAATTGATATTAAACTTATCTACGCTTCCATTTACGGTATCTACATAAATAACCTTATTCTTGATGGAGCTTATACTTTTAGTAATTATTTCTGAAGAATTTTTATTTCTTATCTTTACATTTTCACCATCAATATAGATGCAAGTTCTTCCTGTAAATAACATTCCATCTTTTGAGGCCCATTCTATCAGAGCGGCATTGCTTGCCGGAAAATCCAACGTGTCAACCTTTTGCGGCTGTACAGGATCTGTCACTTTAAAGTCAGGATTATAGCCTGTGCCTTTATATAAGGTTTTCTTTTTATTATAAGTAATTGTGTCAAAAAAAACTGGCCGTCCCTGAATCCTTAAATCTCCATTTGTATGGTAAGGACCATGACTCTCATCACCTGTAGTCCACCATATGTTACTGCCTTCATTATCGCTAACATAAACATGATGAACAAACTGCTTCTTCCTTATTTTTGCTTCTATCGTCCTTTTGATTGAAGGGTTACTTTTTGTCCATCCAGTGGATTTTATAGTTATAAATCTGTCTATATCACTAGGTTTAGTGACCTCTAGCTTATAATAACCATCCTGAAATGAGATATCTATATTCTGCATATCTATGCTCTCTTGTCTGCTGTAATAATTTACATCATCATTTAAATGCCAAAGGTATGCGTTATATCCAGCTTCAGCATATTCAATTGCTTTTTTGTTTGTTTCATCAACAGTATTAAATCTTGCCTGGGTGCTGGTCATATTTAGCATTGCAAAGCCCAATACAGTAATAAAAACAAGTACAATAAGGACTAACGGAAGTGTCATGCCTTTATTATTGTATAGTTTTTTCACAACTAAAATCTCCTTTCTATTCGGTTTCAGTTCTGCTCTTTGATACAAGCATGGTCTGTACATCTATAACCTTTCCGTCTTTTATAATTTTCAAGGTCATCATGACCTTTCTTCTATAATCCTCTGTTTCTTGACCTGAAATTGGCTCTCTGACCTTTTCGACGGTTCCGAAAATATCAGTATTGGATACATTATTCAATACAACCTTTTCATCTGTAAAGCTTGTCTGATACACAAAAGGATATTCTGTGCTTGTAGCTTTTTTATATTTTACATCTCTTTTTAGCTTATCTCCATCCTTCCTGTACCTAACCAATTCTGGAATATTATTAGAATCTCCATCGATATCAGTATAAATATATAATTCCGTTGCGCTAATCTTTTTAAATACATCATCTGTTTCTACAGCTTTTTTTCCTTGATTTGCTTCCTTTTGGATACGAATCTGAAATATACGAAGCTGTTCTGAGATATCAAAGCTATCATTCACACTTTTAAAACCTCTTTGGGTCAAAAATAGCATATTGTATGATAGCATGATAATTATGCTTATAAAAGAAACCACTAAAACAAGCTCAATTAAAGTAACACCTTTTCTATTTTGCAGCATTATTTTTATAGGATTGCCCATGATAAAACCCCAATCTATTTTAATATCAAATCACAATAGTTTCTGTCCTGCACCAGCTTCATACCATAAGTATTTTTGATTATATCCTCGGCAGCATTATCAATAACAAACTTAAGACTGTTTCCTGAAATTGCAGGATTTGTACTTAAGTTTATTTTGAATTTGTTATTTTTACCTGGTACAGATTGAGTTATGATAGGATTTGTTATATTCAAAGCTGTAGCTCCATCATATAGCGTATAGAGCATATCATTTATATTACCTGTTATCTCCGAGGTAAATTCAATTTCTAATGTAACCGTTCCATTTAATTCTTTTTTAAAGCTTCCTGTATTCATGCCAAAGGACAGCTTAAGATTTCTATTTGTTATGGCTCCATCCATATAAGGGAACTTTCCATCCCATAGATTACCATTGTTTGCATCTGCAAAATAATATACATCATTGCTTCGTTTCATCGTATAATCATATTCCCAAGCTCTCCATATCTTTTTTGAAATAAGCTTGGTTAAATTTGTGTTCATATTTAATTCCATCATAACTCCTTCTGGTGGAGTATATTTAGGTTTCATAGTTATTATCGTATTATCCATCAATGCCGATGGGTAACTTGGGATTACTATATAACCAGGATAATCTACAGAAACCACCTGTTCTACAAAATCCTTGCCCGCATCTAAAGCTTTTATTTCAATAAGTTCATTAAATCTCCATGATTGATCATTTCCTGTGCCTGTGATACCAGTTGGTCTTGACATCATATCTCCACCCTGCCAGCTGTCAGGAATCACATTATACTTGGCATTTATAAGCTCCGTAAAATAAACCTTTCCTTCATTATCTGTCAGTCCGAAGGTTATCAATGTATTGCTTATATTATTTATTATAACCTTTACATTTTTTGCCGGTTTATCAAAATTTTCACCGCTTATGACCCTTACCTTTAATGGTACATTGCTTGAAGGTATTCTTTCACCCTCAAATGCTACAAGAGAGCCCATAACAGAATAGGTTTTTTGAGTTCCTAATAAAGGATCTTTCGCTATTACAGTGACATCTAATTTTTTTGTAGCATTTGCTACGAAATCTCCATTGGTTGATTCAGCACTTTCCCAATAGATGCTTGTTAGAAGCCTATATTCTATTCCTTCAATGATAAGTGGATCAGAGCCTGTTTTATTCATATAAAGGTTGCTTTTCACTGTTCCCTGAGGAGAATAACCTGTTTGGTTGAGGCCTAGCTCGGTTTTATAGTCTAGGGTTTTCAGCCATTCTGTCTGGGAATAAGCAAGATTCATGGCTGTAAGCCTTATATCATTCCATTTCGAAAACTTTATTGAATATGCAGACATGGGAAGCATAAAAAGTGCTATTATGGCAAGCAAAGCGATTGAAACTATTATTTCAACTAGAGTAAAACCAGATTTATGCCGCCTTTTCATGAAACGCCCTCCTATATCAGGAATGATTGTATATACCAGAATATCATTCTATCACCGAAAAGTATGGTGATTAAAAAAGAAATATTAATAAAGGGTCCAAAGGGTATTTCATCTTTTTTACCTTTTTTTCTCATAAACAATAAAAATATAGAAAAGACTGCTCCTATTATAAAGGACAATAATATATTTAAAAGCGTTTTTTTCAATCCTAATATAAAGCCCAATGCCGCAATGAGTTTTATGTCTCCTCCACCCATGCCTCCATTAGAGACTATTGCGATGAGGAAGAATAATACTCCTCCTGCCAAAAGTCCAAAGACATTTTCCCAAATATGAAGAGGAACACCAAAAGCAAACAGATTTACTGCTTTATATACAATGGTTACTATAAATATCATAAGGGTAAGTCCATCAGGAATTATTTTATGATAATAATCTATAAGACTAATCGCAATTAAAATGCTTAAAATTATGCTGTAAAATATAAATTGTAAGGATAAACCATAAAAATGAAAAGTTATGAGATAAAGTATTCCGTTTAGTGCTTCTATCATCGGATATTGTAAAGATATTTCTCCTTTGCAATATCTGCATTTTCCGTGTAAGGTTAAATAGCTAAATAGTGGTATAAGATCATACCATTTAAGAGGATGACTGCAAGCAGTGCAGTGAGAAGACGGAAAGGCTATGGACTCTTCTCTTGGTATTCTATAAATGCATACATTAAGGAAGGAGCCTATAATTATGCCTAGTACGAATATTAGTGGGTACATCAGGAGCCTCCTTGTTTTTTATCTGTACTTAGTCTTTTATTAACTGTATCTAATATAAATATTATTACAAGTTTATATTTCTCTTCTGTTATTTTTTAGTATTTATATATAGGGGGAGATTTCTCCCCTATATATAAATGAAATATAGTGTATATAGTAAGATTTGGATTACATAGTCATTCTTAAATTACTGTTTCTATTATATTTACTTTCTCTAACTCGGAAGCAAAAGAACAGTCCCCGATACTTATGGTGTTACTACGAATAAATCATCAGCATCAGTCCAACTTATACCAGTAATGTCTACTCCTTTTTGTACTAAGTCCTTGCCTTCTAAGAGTGTCAGAACCTCTGCCGCATCATCTGCTGTATCTTTTATGCTAGTTATTTCTTCAGCAGTTGCAGTTGCTAAGTACATAGAAACTGCACCATTTAATGTTCTTACAGTAGCTAGTTTAGCAACTCTTTCTGCCTCGGCTTTAGAACTTGTCAATCTGGGCACCGCTATTGCCGCCAATATACCCAATATAGCAATAACTACAACTAATTCAATAAGTGTGAAACCTTTCCTGTTATTAATCTTTTTTACAAACCATTTAAACATAAATAATACCTCCTAAAAATTTAATAATACCATGCTAACCTTTTATTGCCACCTATTTACCTTATCACCTCCAAAATAACATCATTGTATTTACTATTGAATGGTGTTCACCATATCAAACATAGGTAATGCGATTGAAATGACGATGAAGCCTACTATAGCTGCCATGATAACGATCATTATGGGCTGCATCAGCTCTGTCATCTTTTGAAGGGCTACTTCCACCTCTTCGTCATAGAAATCGGCGCTTCTATTAAGTATTTCATCCAAGGCTCCTGATTCTTCGCCTATTTGTATCATAGAATCAATCATGGGTGGAAATATACCTGTATCCTTGATGGTTTTTGAAAGAGGAATCCCTCTTCTCACTTCTTCCTTGGCATTTTCAAGTTTTTTGGCTGCATAGGTATTTCCTATGACTTTGGTTACGATATCTATACCTTGCATCAAGGGTATACCGCTTGATAAAAGAGTTGATAGCGTTCTTGTAAATCTTGAGGTTGCAACTTTAATATTTGTGCTTTTCAAAACAGGTATTTTAAATTTAATTGTATCAAACTGCAATCTTCCGATCTCTGTGTTACCATAATATTGAAAGCCGAATACTAGTCCTACTGTTGCAGCTATGTATATATACCAGAAGTTTCTAAGGGAATGGCTTATGGAAAGTAGTGCTCTCGTTGGTCCAGGGAGCTCCACTCCACTGCTTTCAAACATTCCTACAAAGGTAGGCATTACAAATATCAACATAAATACTACAACCGCTGTAGCGATTATTGCCAGTGCCATTGGATAAATCATGGCTCCTTTAATCTTATTCTCTATTTTGAATTCCTTCTCATAGTGCACTGACATTCTTTCCATTATGGTATCAAGGCTTCCGCTAGCTTCTCCCGCTTCCACCATATTCACAAGGATAGAGGGGAATACCTTTTGATTCATGTTCATTGTCTCAGAAAGTGTCATGCCTTTTTGCACATTTTCATATACTTCCGAAATCGCTTTTTTAATAATCTTATTTTCTGTTTGTCTTT
>JAUQXG010000062.1 GCA_030834765.1 Lutispora sp. | reverse complement strand
TCTTTCTGGCGACTGTACTTTTGCCTGAGCCTGTACCTCCAGTTATACCAATAACCAATGATTTATTGCTCTCCATCCTTATACTCCCTTCTTAGTATTCCATACTTTTCAACTGGTTGATTCATTTTCATTTTAATTATTTGTTGAGGGTGTGGCGCTGATTCTATTGCATCTCCTAGGTCATTCCACATTTGTTCTATGACTTGCTTGAACATTTCTTTGTGAGGTCCTATGATTTCAATTTCGTCACCTATTATCATTTTATTTCGTTGCTCGATGGTAGCGATCTTAGTTGCCTCATCATAATCCAATATTAGACCAACAAATGAATAGTCTCTTACATATGCGCTAGTATTATAAATTTGTCCATTGGAGTCAGGTTTGCCTTCATAGAAACCCTTTGAAAACTCTCTATGGCTTGCTTTATTTAGCTCATCGGACCAATTTTTATCAAATTTATAGCCCGCAGGATTCTTTAAATAGCTGTCGATAGCCATTCTATATGCCCTTATTACTGTTGCAACATAATAGGCACTTTTCATTCTTCCTTCTATTTTAAAGCTCTTTATTCCTGATTCCACTAATTCCGGTATTTGTTCAATCATACATAAGTCTTTTGAGTTAAAGATGTATGTGCCCCTTGAATCTTCTTCTACTGGCATATATTCTCCAGGTCTTTTTTCTTCTACCAAATAATATTTATATCTACATGGATGCGCACATTGTCCCCTGTTGGCATCTCTGCCTACCATATAATTGCTGAGCAAGCATCTCCCTGAGTAAGACATGCACATAGCTCCATGAACAAAGGCCTCGAAATCTAGTCCCTCTGGTGAATTTTCAGTTATATCTTTAATCTCTTCAAAGCTTAGCTCTCTTGCAAGTACAATTCTCTTTACTCCCTGTTTAAACCAGAACTCTGCACTTTTATAATTCGTATTATTCGCTTGCGTGCTAAGATGGAGTTCCATATCTGGTATATTCTCTTTAGCGATTAGGAAAACGCCTGGATCAGACACTATGATTGCATCTACATCTGCTTTTTGTAACTCCAGTAGATATTGATCTAATCCCAATAAATCTTCATTGTGAGGAAATATATTCACTGTTACATAAACTCTTTTCCCAATGTTATGGGCATAATTCACTGCTTCTTTTATTTCATCTATATCAAAATTACCTGCAAATGCTCTAAGTCCGAATCTTTCTCCACCTATATAGACAGCATCGGCTCCATAAATAAAAGCCATTTTTAGTTTTTCCATATTTCCTGCTGGAGCCAGCAGTTCAATATTATTCATCAAATAATACCTCCTTTAATTTACAGCTTATTGAAACACCATCACCTATAGGAATAATGGATGTTTGAAGTGCTTCATTATTAGATATATAATGTAAAAATTTCTTCAATCTTTTCACAATAGTTATCTTTCGCCTTATAACAAGACTTTTTTCCGCCACCATACCTCTAAATAAAACATTATCACATACAAACAAACCTCCGATTTTTAATTTAGAGATTGTGTCTTTAAAAAAGTCCATATATTGACCTTTGGCAGCATCTACAAAAATAATATCAAAGCTTTCATTGATATCCTTTAGTATTTCTTCTGCATCTCCTAAAATAACTTGAATCTTCCCATTCATTCCTGCTTTTTGAATATTATCATTTGCAATTTGTATATAACCTTCATTTCTTTCCACTGTAAGTATTTTATAGTCATTTTCCATATATTTTGCCATAAGTATAGAAGAATATCCTATCGCGGTCCCTACCTCTAATATCGTTTTAGGGGCTTTTAGTTTTATTAGAACCTTCAATAACTCAGCTACATCCTTCGTTATGATAGGAACATTGTTTTCCTCTGCGTATATTTCCATTTCTTTTAATATATCTATGTTATCAGGAATTAAACTTATTAAGTAGTCTTGAATATAATCATGGTTTATATTACTCATAGCAAACCTCACTTAAACAATATACAAGGGATATATGTACTGCGACTTATATATGGGATATATGTCTCGCGACCTATATCCCTTGTATTATTAGTATTTTAATAATTAGTTATTTATTTTATTTTGGGCATTCAGGTGATCTTTGTAGGTTTTCGTAAATACATGGGAGCCATCTTTATCAGCAACAAAATATAAATAATCTGTTTGCTCTGGGTAAAGTGCAGCCTGTATAGATTCAAGTCCTGGAGAAGCGATCGGACCAGGTGGTAATCCTTGATGCTTGTATGTGTTATAGGGTGACTCTACTTCTAGATCTTTATATAGAAGCACTTCTTTTCTATCTTTTAATATATATTGGACGGTTGCACATGATTGAAGCATCATTTGTTTTTTTATCCTATTATAGAATACGCCTGATATTATTTTTCTATCGGAATCAAGCTTTGCTTCCCTTTCTATTATGGATGCTAATGTGATCACATCGTTTATACTCATATTTAATTCTTTTGCTCTTTGCTTATATTCTTCAGTAAACACTTTATCAAATCTTTGAAGCATAATTTCTATTATTCTTCTTTCTGAATCACCTTTAAATATTTCATAGGTGTCAGGATACAGATATCCTTCTAATTTATAGCCCACAGATTGATTGTCAGCGATAAAAGAAAAATCAAAATTAGCTTCCTTGATTTCTTTTTCGAAGGTTTCTCTATTGATTAATCCTTGCTCCTCAAGCTTATCAATGATCTGTCGAATCTCATAGCCTTCTGGAATTGTAAATCTAACTGTATCAAATTCTCCTTTGCCACTAACAAGCTTTTCTATAATTTGAGAGACACTTTGATTGCTGCTAATTTTATATGTTCCAGCTTTCAATTTACCATCCATTTTATTAAGCTTACAATACAAATTGAATATATCATTATTTCTAATAAGCTTCTCATCTTTTAATATCTTTGAAATATGCTTTATATTACTGCCTTTAGGTATTTCTATTGTTTTAGTTATCACATCCGTACCAGAAGCCACAGGTTTTAGACTATTTGTATAATACGTTTTGCCGCTTATCACTAATGCAATGATAGCTATAAGTATTATGGATAAAACAATAATGTTTTTATTTCGCACTTTATCACCACTCTCTAATATTCTAACTTATTATATAATGTTGTACAAAGTTTGACAAGATAATCTCTATATAAGCCAAAAGACTCCCCTTATTGGGAGTCTTTTGATTATGAATTCTTTCTAGCTCTTGCTCTTGCAGAAGCATCTAATATTTTTTTTCTTAGTCTTATTGTTTTTGGTGTAATCTCAACCAATTCATCCCCTGCAATAAATTCAAGACATTGCTCAAGACTTAAGTCATTATGAGGTGTAAGCCTGAGGGCTTCATCAGTACCAGAAGCTCTCATATTGGTAACATGCTTTCTTTTGCATACATTAACTTCTATATCATCTGCTTTTGCATTTTCGCCAACAATCATGCCTTCATAAATATCGATTCCTGTTCCGATAAATAATATTCCACGCTCTTGCCCATTGAATAAACCATATGCTGATGTTTCTCCTGATTCTGAGGCAACGATAGAACCTCTTGTCCTCTCCGGTACATCTCCTTTATATGGCTCAAATCCGTATATCACATGATGTATGATTCCAGTGCCCTTCGTATCTGTTAAAAACTGGGATCTGTAACCAATGAGGCCTCTAGAAGGTATTTTAAATTCAAGTCTAATAAATCCATCACTATTGGTAGTCATATTTGTCATTTCTGCTTTTCTTGAGCCTAATTTTTCCATGATAGCACCAACATATTCTTCTGGGACATCTATCATCAGATGTTCAATTGGCTCATGTCTTTTGCCATCAACTTCTTTATAAATTACTGTAGGCTTTGAAACTTGGAATTCATAGCTTTGTCTTCTCATCGTTTCAATCAATATAGAAAGATGAAGTTCTCCTCTTCCGGATACTTTATAGGCATCAGGTGATTCGGTTTCTTCTACTCTAAGGGCAACATTTGTTTCAAGTTCCTTCATAAGTCTTGCTCTTAAGTGTCTCGATGTTACAAAGTCACCTTCTCGCCCTGCAAAAGGACTATTGTTAACACTAAAGGTCATTGATATTGTAGGTTCTTCTATGTCAACAAATGGAAGGGCTTCAGGAAATTGAGTATCGCATATGGTTTGACCGATATTGATATCTTCTATTCCCGCAACAGCAACAATATCTCCCATGCTTGCTTCTTCAATTTCTATTCTCTTTAGTCCATGAAAACCATATAGCCTTCCTACTTTAACATTTTGCACAGTTCCATCTCTTCTGCATAATGCTGCTGATTGACCATGCTTTATGATACCTCTAACAACTCTGCCTACAGCTACTCTGCCTACATATTCATCATATTCTATTGTAGTGATTATCATTTGCAGAGGTTTATCTATATACCCTGTAGGTGGCTCTACCTTATTGATTATTGTATCAAATAGTGGTGTCAAATCTGTTGATTCATCTGTCAAATTATATTTTGCTATACCAGCTTTTGCAGAAACATATACAACTGGAAAATTAATTTGATCTTCATCGCAGCCTAAATCTATAAATAAATATATTATTTCATCAAGCACTTCTTTTATTCTTTCATCGGGCCTGTCAATTTTATTTATACATACAATGGGCTTTAAATTTAAATCTAGAGCCTTTTTTAACACAAATCTTGTTTGTGGCATTGGTCCCTCAGATGCATCTACAACTAATAAAACGCTGTCAACCATTTTCAGGACTCTTTCTACTTCTCCACCGAAATCAGCATGACCTGGCGTATCAATAATATTGATTTTTACATCGTGATACTTTATTGCAGTATTTTTTGCAAG
>JAUQXG010000522.1 GCA_030834765.1 Lutispora sp. | reverse complement strand
TGTATGTCTGCTATAGCTCCTGTCAATTTTCTATTTAGTTCTTCTGGATAAGGAAAATATTTATTGAAGGTTCTAAGACCTGCCTCAACATGACCAACTTTCACTTTATTATAAAAGGCTGCCAGAGATCCTACAAATGTTGTAGTGGTATCTCCGTGGACTAATATAATATCCGGATTATTCTCCCTTATGACTTCCTCAAGACCTTTCAGGGCATTTACCGTAATATCCGTTAATGTCTGTCTATCTTTCATAATATCCAGATCAAAGTCAGGCGTAATTTCAAAGATTTCCAACACTTGATCAAGCATATCTCTATGCTGAGCTGTAACACATACATAAGAATCAAAGCTTTTATGTCTCTCTAAAGCCTTCACAAGGGGAGCCATTTTAATCGCCTCGGGGCGAGTACCAAAAATACTTAGAACTTTTATCAATTAAAAAACCTCTCTTTCATTTATTGTGCGCTATGCATGAGGGGCACCAGGCACCAGGCACCAGGTTAGGGTTGGGCTTTGGAGTATAGGCTTCGCCCTACCTGCAAAGCCCTGCTCAATTCCGGAACCTCGAGCCTGGTGCCCGGCCCATGGGGCCCGACTCTTGTCTAAAAAATAAAGCGAGAGCTTACACTCCCACTTTATCTATATCTATTTTACTATACATCTGCCTTATTCTCTTTCCGTTTTATGCCTATAAAATCTAAATAACGAGCTCCCATAGACACTAAAAGAAAAACCGCTACTACCAGCCAAAAAGCTAATTTCAGCTTTTCTTCTACTATAGCTACTGCACTTATTCCTAGTACTGTACTGATACTATAAAGTGTTAATACTGCCTGTTTTTGTGAAAGCCCTTTATCCAGCAGTCTATGATGCATATGCCCTTTATCAGGCTCCATCATAGATTTGCCATTGGCTACTCTTCTCACCATTGCAAAAAGCGTATCAAAAATGGGAAACCCAATCGCAAACACAGGTACTAAAATGGCTAATGCTGCTGCACTTTTCAAAACACCCATGATGGATATTACAGATAACATAAATCCTAAAAATAATGCACCTGTATCCCCCATAAATATCTTTGCCGGATTAAAATTATATGGTAAAAATCCTGCTGTCGCTCCTGCCAACACAAGTGTCAATATCGCTATAGCTTCTTGACCTGTAAAAAGTGCTACAATAAATAATGTAGCCGAAGCTATTGTGGAAACTCCTGCAGCAAGTCCATCCAATCCATCTATCAAATTGATTGCATTGGTTACACCTACAATCCACAAAACTGTTATTGGATAGCTCCATATTCCAAGTGTAATCCATCTATCATCATTAATAAAATATAATGGATTGGTAACTACATCAATCTTTATGCCATAAGAAACCACTAATATAGCAGCAATGATTTGTATAAAAAATTTTAATTTAGCCGAAAGAGGCTTCATATCATCGAAGTATCCCATGATTACAATAATCGTAGCTGCCATCAAAACACCAAAAAGCTTTTTGTCTACTAACCCAAAAGCTGTAACTGAAATCACAAAGGAAAAATATATAGCAAGCCCACCAAGCCTTGGTATGGGAATCGTATGCACTCTTCTACTATCTTTTGGTATATCCATAGCACCCACTTTTTCTGCCCACTTTTTTACAAAAGGTGTCAGCAAAAAAGATATCAGAACAGCTGTCATGAATGCTAAGATTTTATTAGGCATTCTATCACTCCTAGAGATTAAATTAATCCATTTTCTTTCGTTCAATTAAGATTGTACATCAGCTTTTTTTTATTGTCAAATTATTGGAAAATGAACTTTTAAAAATCTATGTTTATTTTCTCCATTATCCTATCTATATAAACAATATAAAAGAATATTTTATTCTGAATCATCTGCCATAAGAGCATATGTATTAAATTGGATAGCTCTTTTTAAAGATTGTGTTATTCTAATATAATTTTTATAGAATAAATAATGCTTGTCTATTTTTTTAATATGTCATATCTTCTGTTAAAGAATCATCATTGTCTATGTATTCCTGAGCATTTATTACTCTAAAATCATTTTTTGTGTCTCTCAAAATAATTTGCTCTATTCCAGCATTTATAATAAGCCTTTTGCACATTGTGCATGAATTGGCGTTTTGTATAAAATCTCCAGTATCACATTCTTTTCCTACTAGATAAAGTGTAGACCCAAGCATCGCACTTCTGCTTGCAGATATGATGCAGTTCGCTTCAGCATGTACAGAACGGCATATTTCATAATTAGATCCTCTTGGAATATTTCTTTTTTGACGGATACAGTAGCCTAAGTCTGTGCAATTTTTTCTTCCCCTTGGAGCTCCTGTATATCCAGTAGAAATTATCTCATCATTTTTTACAATGATCGCTCCATAGTTCCGGCGGATGCATGTACCTCTTTCCAAAACAGTTTCTGCGATATCCAAATAGTAATTATGCTTGTCCCGTCTTTCCATAAAACACCTCCAACTTTTCTTTTTTGCATAATATACTTTTATTATAGAACACTTTTTATCAAGATAAAAGCTTTCTACGATTTTTATTGTTTATCATTTAATACATAGACCCATAGAAAATAGTAGAAATAAGCCGTAAAACAGCGATACAGCCATATATAGAAACCTGCCA
>JAUQXG010000521.1 GCA_030834765.1 Lutispora sp. | reverse complement strand
GCTATTTTCTGTTCATCATTAATCTGCGAAACGATCTGAAAAAACCTGTTTGTCAGCTGGCATTTCATATGATCTCTCCTTATACTTGTTTTGTTTATTTACCACATATTATAGCCTTATAAAAGTAAATGTCAAGTATTGTTTAGCAACTAAACAATACTTGACATTTATTTATATATATATATAAACGCATTCATCATAAATTTAAAATCAAAAATATATAAATTAAACCTTAGTACTAAATGCAATATATTCATATTATTTATTCATTTTAATATATTATATAAAACAATATTCTGGAGGGTATTCATATGTGTACAGCAATGACCTTGCAATCTCAATCCAAGGAGCTATTCTTTGGGCGAAACATGGACTTTTCACATGATATTATACCGCAGCTTTATATAGTCCCCAGTTCCTATGTATGGAATAATAACCTGAACAACAATCAATTCACAGACTCCTATCGATTTATCGGACTTGGTCAGGAACTTGATGGGATTCTTGGTTTTTTTGACGGTGTCAATGAGAAAGGCTTCGCGGCAGCAGTTTTATATTTTGCCGGGTATGCCCAGTATAATACAAAGTCTGTTCACAAGACCACTCAACCAATTGCATCCATTGATTTTCTCCACTATATCTTAGGTAAATGTGCTTCTGTGAAAGAGTTACCTGCCCTATTAAAAGATATCACCATAGTAGGTATTCCGGATCCTGTTACCAAAACAATAGCACCGTTACACTGGATTGCCACTGACAGAAGCGGGGCATGTGTAGTAATCGAACCAACGGAAAGAGGCCTGGAGCTAATAAATAATCCTATTGGTATTATGTCCAATAGCCCTGATTTTCAATGGCATATGACAAATTTAAGAAACTATATAGGGGCTTCTCCAACACAGACAGAGGAGGTCGTCTGGGATAATATCCTATTAACTCCTTTTGGTCAGGCAGGAGGAACGATACCTCTGCCAGGTGGATTTACCTCTCCGGAACGCTTTGTACGAACCGCTTATCTAAAAGCACATTTGCCAAAGCCGAAGGATAGCAGGGAAGCAATTGCAGCATGCTTTCATATCATGGAAAGTGTCTCTATCCCAAAGGGAGCTGTTGTAACCAGTCGAAACACCTATGATTATACCAAATATACGGCATTTATTAATACAAATACTTGTGAATATTTCTATAAAACTTATGACAGCATATATGTTACTACAGCTGACCTTTGGCACACAGAAACTGTATAGTCCGAACGGCCATTTGAGCAGTACTTTGTCCAATCAGCGCTAAATCGTATAAATAGCCACCAATTTTCTCGGTTGGAGCCACTAAAGCATACGGCGCACTGGAAACCAACATAAACAGCACTAAAATATATATGAAAGGTATATATTATTGTTTGCTTTGCCTTAGATCTTGTCTTAAAACTATCAAATTACTTTTTTCTTCTAAGAAAGCAACCCTGATTGGGCCGCCTTGTTAACTTTCATCTTTTATTTATTTTCCTATGGGGAAGACAACATCTTCCCCATTATAGGATTTCTACATATCCGTCTGTTCCATGCACGCGAATTCGTTGCCCATCTTTGATAAGCTTGGTAGCATTTTCTACTCCGACAACTGCCGGCAAGCCATATTCACGGGCAATAACTGCTCCATGGGTCATCAGTCCACCCACTTCGGTAACCAGGCCTTTTATGGATACAAACAACGGTGTCCAGCTGGGGTCAGTAAAGGTGGTGACTAAGATATATCCCTCTTCCAGGTCGGCATCTTCCATATTTAAGATGATCCGTGCCCGTCCCTCGATAACACTGGAAGAAACAGGCAGGCCTGCCAGAGCACCCGCTGGGAGATTTTCTCGTTTGTACTTACCTGAAATAATTTCACCATCAGAGGTGATAACCCGTGGGGGCGTTAGTTTTTCATAGAATTTGTGCTCGTCTTTTCGTTGGTTGATGATCAGGTAATCCAGTGTATGGGTGCGTACAGCTTCGTGAAATTCTTCAAATGTGAGATAGTAGATATCTTCTTTTTCATGAATAACACCCACTTGTACGAGTTGTTCGGCTTCTTTCAGTAAAGCCTGCTTATAAACAAAGTAGCGATTCACTATGCCGTATTTGGGATATTCACGATAACCGATGAAATTCCGGATGAAGTCGATCACTCTTTTGGTTTCTCTGGCTTTTTGTTCACCATCTGATAATTGCTTCAATCGTTCCAATAACTCTTGTTCTTTTTGCATAGCTTCCTGTCGACCTTTCTCAAATATCCGCTGGCCGGCTTTCGGCTCAAAGTTTTTGATGTTGCTGAGAATCATGGGGACAAGGATAGCTGGTTTTTCGCTCCAGCGAGTTTTCGTAATATCGATTTCTCCGGCACATCGCATTCCATATTTGTCAAGATAAGCAGAGATAGCATCTTGGGTTTCCTGTCCACCATCAAACTTAACCACTTCAGCCAAAAAATCATCATCACTTACATGGTGTAAATAATCAATCACTTCTGGATAAGGACGAATCGCATCAGCCACATCCAATAGTGCCAGACCCATTCCCGAAGTAATATTGTTTGGCACAGACTGAGAAAGTGTGTCTGCTATGTTTTTTTCACCTAACCACTCATTCATCTTTTCATTGATCCAAGTTGAAGCATCGATAGCAGTCATAAATACAGCTGAGCTTTGGGGATCGAATAAAATCTTCTTTAACTCCTGAATATCTTCCATGATAAAATCAAATAAATCTGACCCTGATTTCATTTGGATCTTTTGTTTTAGCTCTTCGACCGATGTTTGACTGTTTTTAATCAAACCAGAAACGATTGCAGGGTCGTTTTCGATTTGTGCTTGAAAACCATCAGACGACATATCTTTATTACTTTTACTGGGACTCTGTTCTTTCTTATCATTGGGTAATAATTTTATAAAATCCCGCTCGATTATGGTCATCAGTGCATCTTTGCTGAGCGGATCGTGTTGTCCCATATTAGCTAATAACATTCTTCTGCTATCCGGTGAAGCCAGCAGAGGTGTAACATCAACAAACAACCTTCCCCCAGCTTTAAACCTGTGTCCATAAGATGTTAACTCGAAAAAAGACATTCCCAATGGTTTTAAGGGGTCGGTCATCATTTGTTGGTGGCCGACAGATAAGTAAACGTGATTTTCCTGATCGATCGCTTCAGGGATGGGATATAAAGTCGTGATTGGCCGACTCTGGACAATATAAAATGTATCATCAGCCCAACACCATTCAATGTCCTGGGGGCAGCCGAAATGTGCTTCGATCTTTCGGCCTAGGCACGTAAGGCTCAAAATCTGCTCATCCGTCAGCGCTTGCTTATTCTGCCGCTCAGGTTCCATCGCCTGTTCTTTCGTACCGCCATCTTTTAAGGCATAAATAGCTAGCTTCTTGGTGGATATCTTCTTATGGATAATCTTGTCGTTACACACTTTATAGCTATCAGCATTCACCAGGCCCGAGACTAAGGCCTCACCAAGTCCGAAGCTGGCATCAATGGATAACACCTTCCTATTGGAAGTGACGGGATCGGCTGTAAACAAAATTCCTGACACCTGCGGGAAAACCATCTTCTGAACGACCACAGACAGATGAACTTTACGGTGATCGAAGCCATTTTGAAGGCGATAAATTACTGCCCGGTCGGTAAACAGCGATGCCCAGCACTTGCTGATATGCTTTAGGATTGCCTCCTTTCCGATAATGTTCAAATACGTATCCTGCTGACCTGCAAAGGAGGCTGTCGGTAAATCCTCTGCAGTTGCGCTGGATCGTACTGCATAGGCATTTTTTCTATCAAGCCTAGAGAGAAAGCGGGTGATTTCTTCAATAATATTTTGAGGGATAGCTCTCCCTTCAATGAGCCTGCGAATCTCACCACTCAGTTCACTGATTTTATCCCGATCTTCCACCTTTAGAAGCGATAACTGATCAAGTAATTCATTAATCGATGGTGTTTCCCCAATGATTCTTTTAAAGGCTTCCGTAGAAATACAAAAGCCTTCCGGTACGCGTATTCCTTCAATCTTGAAGAGTTCCCCCAGGTTCGCGCCTTTACCCCCAACAACCACGAGCTTTGTTTTGTCAATATCCTGAAAACTAATTACATAGGAACTCATATATTTCCCTCCTTTTGCCATTTCATCTTTGATATTTTTGGTGACATCCTTCAATCTAAAACGATTTACGTTCGTCTTGTACTAGCCTATCTATAATATACCTTTTGCAAATATTCTATATACCCCCCAACAAATTACATAGTGTGTTATTGCATTATAGCACTGGCACACGAGAACAAATAGTCTGCATTTACAATTTTTTATATGTTATAATTAAAGTGGAAGGGATTCAATTTTCAAACAAGTAAGCCTTAAAGACGACAATCCCATCCTAAGGTACATCCTTATCCACCAGTGTATGTCACATCTCTCGTTAAAAAAGAGCATGTCTACTTAAAGCTTACTAGTTCACAGTCGTATTCCTTTTGGTATTAAAAAAATAAAAACCTGCCACGAAAAAACGGGCAGGTTTTGGACACACAGTCATTCGGCAACCAGGCTGTTATAATGCTAATAAATCCCTTTTTGGGTTATCGAGAGTTTAACTCAAAATTCCTTTTGTTTGTATATTATTTTAGAAATAGAACTGGCAATGAGAAAAATAATTGCTGCCACAATCATCAGGGAGAAGTTAATTATGATCGTATCCATTTTCACAAGAATAGCAACAATCCAAGCCTGTTCAAGAAAGTGGACAATTAGAGCAAAGAGGCAGAACAGCACGATAATGCTGATGATGCCTGATTTTCTGATGTCAAAAATATAATACAGTGGTATTTGAACTGCGTTGAAAAGGCTCACAAATACAATTCCTGCCGGAATCACGCTGAAATTCATGGCATCGTATAAATGGGGTGCTGCAAAATGCAATATGGTTTTTGAAAGGATATGGACGAGTGTGATCCCCACATAAACAAGATACAGAGAAATAAAACGGGCATTTATAATATCCTTCCGTTTCACCGGCAGGGTGTTCAGCATAATGCCTGTTTTATATTTTTCATCCGATTGTGCAAATCCAGTGCATAATATATAACCGACCAAAGCTATGCAAACAAGATAAGACAAAGCACTCAAATTTGCCTGATATCTTATTAAAGCAGGATAGATAATGGGGACTAAAAAGTACCACATTAAATATTTCTTTGCTGAATAAAGCTCCATTTTTACAAGATTAAATAATTGCGGTTTCATTGTATCCTTCTCCTTGTGTAGTATAGCAATATATCTTCAATGGTTGGCACTTCATAAGTTGCATTATCCTTCAATAGCCTCTTTACCGCTGCCTTGTCGTTTGACAAGCCTTCAATGCCATAAGGAGTCTTATGAATGCCGATAAAATGTTTTTCAGCATCTTCATTCAGTAGCGCATTTGAGCCTTTAACGATCACGTGATTGTTCTTGATTTCGTCTTTTTCCCCCTGAAGAAAAATTTGCCCGTCAAACAGGAAAATTACATCATCCGCCACTTTGTCAAGATCGGAAGTGATGTGGGTTGAGAAGAACACAGTTCTTTCTTCATCCTGAATCAAGTCTTTTAATATTTCTATAAGATCGTTGCGAATCAATGGGTCGAGTCCCGATGTGGGTTCATCCATGATAAACAATTTTGCATTATGTGAGATGGCAAGCAAAATGGAATATTTCATCCGCATTCCCTTCGATAAATCTTTGATTTTGCGGTCTGCGGGCAAACTAAATCTTTGCAAATAATGTTGATATACCTTATCATCCCAAGCAGAATAGATTGGCGCAATAAGCCTTTTCATTTCGCTAAGAGTAAGATCTTCGTAATAATATCCGACATCCAAGACAATTCCGAGTTGGTCTTTAATCTCACGCTCATGCTTAATGCTGTCAAGCCCCAAAATAGAAATATTTCCACTATCGTGGCGTATCAGATTTAAAAGGCATTTGATGGTGGTTGTTTTCCCTGAACCGTTCGGGCCAACAAAGCCAGTGATGGTTCCCTTCTTAATTTGAAAGTTAATGGATTTCAGACTAAAATCCTTATAACTCTTACATAACTGATTAACATTCATTACAGTTTCCATAGCTTACTTATCCTCCTCAAAAAGAAGATTGATTATTTCAATTACTTCATCCTTTGTAACGCCTATGGATTTAGAATACTCAATAGCCTGTGACAACTTTTCTTCGATTATTTTATAGCGTGATTCTTTGAGTAAATCTAAATTTTGGGTGGCTACAAATGTGCCTTTTCCGGTCATATTTACCGTAAAACCCTGATTTTCCAATTCATCATAGGCTCTGCGAGTTGTTATAACGCTTATATTCAAATCGCGAGCCAATGCGCGTACAGAGGGTAAAAGCTCTCCTTCTTTTAGTTCACCTTTTAGAATAGCATCTTTTATTTGTCGAGCAATCTGCTCGTATATTGGCGTATCCGCAGAATTGACTATAATAATATCCAAAATGTCACCTCACGTTAAAAGATTATAATGTATATATACTATATGCACATTATAATCTTTGCTATTTCATGAGTCAAGAGAAAACAAAAACTTTTTGATTACCACCATCAAAATAGAAAATATAAGGCAACATTCCAATCCAAGAATGAAAACACACATGCTATTTTTAAGAACAACTCAAGAATCATTTTGATGGGGATCAAAGAACTTTGCATTTCTATTACGCACGCCACATGCCTTGAGGATACAAAAAAGATGCCGCCAAGACCCAATGATTTCTTGGCGGATATATGTCATTCTTTATTAAATCAATACTTGTACTACAATTTTAAGTGCATCTATTATGATTTTCTATTTTATTGTAATAATCTCAAGTCTAGCAACAGAATTAAAAATTTATGTGTTGAAGTTTATTTTTGTGAATCAAGAATAAACATAGATGCATCCTGCCCCATGAATATTTTACTTCCAGTATAAAAAGTTTTGGATTGAATATCTCTGTATCCTATTTTAGTCATAATATCAGCTAGCTTTACTTGATCAAATCCGTTATGAACCATATCTGAAACTACTTTTTCATTTTTATTAAAATCTACGATTAATAAATGCCCTCCTATATTTAGAATATCATATAATTTTGATAAAACTAGCTCAACATCATGAATATGGAGTAGAACCTGAGCCATAAGAATATAGTCAGCATGTAAATCTGATCGACCTTCTTTTTCGAAATCAAAGCATAATGTATCTACATTCGAAATATTAAAGTCAGCAATTTTTTGTTTTATTTGGTTAATCATATTTTGCGATGTATCAAGAAAAAGCATAGAATTAAAATCATTTAGCAAGTTCATTCCCACAAGACCAGTTCCACACCCAAAATCAATAGCAGTCTTACTTTTAGTATCAACCAAATATTCACGAATGGCATCTGATGCCACCTTTGCAATCTGGACTCTTTCAGAAGTATCATATCCATTAGCTATCATTTCAAACTTATCCGTATTTCCCATCATTACCTCTCCAATCTGTCTTAATCTAAAATCCTAAATGCATATAACAAAATCAAAACACTCTAATAATTCATCAATACCGGTTTATAACCGTCAGGCAATTCTTCTTCACTTAAAAAATTGAAATTATCATCATTCAGTATTGGTATAAATACTTCGTATGGAATCCTAGAAAACTCACAGGCATAATTACTGGCTCCGAACCACCTACCCTCTTTGCTGCTCAAATTTAAACCTCTAGCAAATTTTGTATAGTTTGAGCAATCATGAACTGCTAAATCCCAGTTTTCTTCATCAGCTATTTTCATGAATTCCAGAGTTAATTCCCTGCTCCAAATTGGAGATATATAGCCATGTCTGGAAATATACATGTTTTCCCCATAATAATTGTTTATGTTATTCTCATTTAAATGTAATTCTGCACAATTGATAAAATCGAGTTTTGTCTCTAAGATCGCTTGCTTTTTCTTAAAAAATGTTTCGAAAAACTCAGGAGTCATCGGAGTTTCAATGCCTACATTTTTAATATATTTTTTTGCTATTCCAATATTTTCAATAACCTTGTCTGAACAATTAGAAGCACCCAAATTGAAACGTATCTCGTCAAGACCGGCTTCGCCTAATGCTTTTAAGGTCTCTGGCCTAGCTAAAGTGCCATTTGTAT
>JAUQXG010000520.1 GCA_030834765.1 Lutispora sp. | reverse complement strand
TATCAATTTATCTTCTGCTATTCCATCACCTGTATCTTCAACGGATATAACCATATAATCTTTTTCTTTAAAAATATCTACTATTATAATCCCCCCAGTCTCTGTAAACTTTACTGAATTTGACAGTAGGTTTAATATAACACGCTCTAGCATGTTCTTATCAAAAGCGATTATCTTTTTCTTATATTTAGTTTTGAAATTCAATTTTAGTCCTTTACTATTGAAGTAAGGGACTACAGACTTCAAAATGGTCTTTACGGTAAAAATTAAATCTTGGTTATTTAGTTTGACACCTATATTTCCTTTTTCTAGTTCTGCTGTATCAATCAAATTATTTACAAGTCTAAGAAGTCTATAGCAATTCTGCTTCATAACTCCAATATTTTTTTCTACCAGTTCATTGCTGATTATCTTATTATTGATATAAAGTTCCAATAACTGTATGGATGACAAAAGTACATTAAGGGGTGTTCTGAATTCATGGGATATATTTGCAAGAAGCTCTGTCTTCAATCTTTCATTTTCCATTGCTTCCCCTAATTTGCGTGAGCTATTTGCATAATCTTCCTTTAACTTTTCAGCTTCCTTACGTGAATTAATATCAAAGCATGTCCCAATATAACCCTCGAATTCACCATGGATGTCATAAATGGGTCTGCCAATATCAAAAATCCATCTATAACTTCCATCATTATATCTTAATCTATATTCCATCTCAAAAGCTTCTCTTTTAGAAAATGCATTCCTGTATCTCTCAACATTCTTTTCTATATCTTCTTTATGCACTCCATCAAGCCATCCGTCATTGACCTCATGCTCCATAGGCCTTCCAACGAAATCCAGCCATGTCTTATTAAAATAATCGCACTTCCCAGAAACGCCAGAGCGCCAAATGGGCACTGGAAAATCATCTAACAGCGTGGTATAAAAATCAAGGGCATTTCCAAATACTCTCTTGTATCTTTTATATTCTGACTTCTCTTTTTCTAGCTCTGCCAGACGATGCTTTAACTTAATATTTTCTTCTAGTAACTGTCTATTTGTCATTTCAAATGCTTCCATCAAGCATCCCCTCTCCCTCTTTCCAAATTTTGAAACTTTCATTCCACCAAGTTTTGTGTCGTGTATGAGGACAAACGTTTCACATCTTTTGGATTTTCATTGTACTGCCCCTGTGATATCACAGCTATTATATGTGCTTCTTGTATTGTAAAAATGATTTTATTATATATTCTTCAAATTTTTTACAATACCTGCTAATATTTGACTTTGTATAGAAATATTTATTTGTACAAACTCCATTTCTCTTTCTTTAACATAATTATAATCATAGCATTAATTTCATATAGAAAGTCCTTATGGGGAGAGTGATTACCATTTATAAGAAGCTGCATTCACATAATTATGACGGTGAAACAAATTTTATTTTTAATCATAAACATCAATACATGGGTATTTCATCAAAAGATGCAGATTTTTTAGGTCATGTGCATTACCTCTCCGGCTATGTATCAGAGGTAGAAAATCATGTACATTACTTATCAGTGATTACAGGACCAGAAATTAAAGTAGAAAATGGCCACATACATTTTTATCGTGGCTTTACTACCTTTGATGATGGACATTACCATTATTTTAGAGGCTATACTTCTATACATTCTGACTTTTAATAGGTATAGAAAAGTTCCTAATAAAATAAATATTTCTGGCAAGCTTTCAAATCTTTTATCTATTTAATTTTAATCATGAAAAAGCATAAATGTTTCACTCATTCTTGGGTGTTGCATTTATGCTTTTATAGTAGCAAAATGTACCTCCAAATCTTCCTTGAGGTACATTTTCTCATAATTATATTTACAGTTCTATGTGGCTAGGATTGTACTTTCTGCCACCAAGATAATAACCCATATTCCTCTTGTTTTACTTCTACGTTATCCAATTATTCCTTTGGTTAAATATATCCAGCATTTCATGCATAAAGTGTTCAGAATCACTCTGCATCAAAGATAAGAACTTTTCCTGCGCCTCATCCGTTATTATTCTGCTTGTGACCTTTCTGAACTTATCACTTATCCAATCGATTCCGATGTTTTCGCAAGCTTCTCCTCGTGGCTCACATTCCGACGAAACAAACTGCCTTCCATCCTTTATAGTTATAACAGCACGGCATATACGCCTTTGTGGGAATTGTGCATCGATCTGAGGATCTACCTCAAAACTAAGCTTTTCCATCATGGATAGGATATCTGGATTTTGAAAAGATTCTATAGTGATCTGCCTGAAGCCGAAATCGCCAGTAACTATCGCCGCTGCTACGGGATATGCAATGTTATATTGCGCCTCATCTGACGTTTTGGGTACAATTTTAGAAAGCATCGTTGCACCTTTGAATGTAAATATTGTCACATGCTCAATATCCTTATATGATATACCGTTTTTGTTCATCACATCAAGGCATGAGTCCATTGCAGGGTGTGCCCATCGACAGCAAGTGTATGGCTTGAAATATAGTTTCATAATCTCATAGTTGTTACCAAGGTCATCAAGGTAGTGACTGTATTCATTTGCTTCCAGTAGATTTTTATTACCCGTAAAGCCACTTAGTGTTTCCAGGACAGCAAGCGTACCTATCATCACACCAAAGGGAACGCCATCCTTGTTCATTGAGGGGTATTCAACGGAACGTATTCCTGGAACAAGGGGTGCATTAAACTCCGCTACTGATAATACATTGTTCATTTGTTCTTTTGTGAATCCGTATATGCGGCCTACACCCGCAGCTGTACCAACAGCACCAAATGTACCGCTGCTATGTGCATATTGATAGTAATCCATCATTGCACATCCCATGCGTATTGTAGTTTCATACGCTATCACCAGCGTTGTAAGAAACTCCTTATAGCTGATATTCTTTTCATATGCTGCAGCCAGAATACCACCGATAAATGATGTGCCTGGGTGAGCCCTTATCCTATTGTGTCCATCATCAATGTCATATGCATTAGAGGAGTGACCCATTGCAGCTGCCGCACCCATGTAACTAAAACGCTCATGGGAGCCCACTATGGCGACATCGCCATCACCGAAAACTGTTTTGGCTAATCTTTTACCTACCAAGAATTGTTCACTACGACTGCCTATAACGAGGGCACCAATGAGATCTATAAAGCAAACCTTCCCACGAGTCTGCACATTATTAGGTAAATCCTCCCACTTCGTATTTAGAATGAAGTTTTCAAGCTTGTAATTGGTTTCAACAAACATGTCGTTTCCTTCCTTCTATATTTTTTTATTATAATACTGCTCCTCATTTTAAATTGGCGAGGTCGCCAAGCAGTGCCTGCATAAAACAGATATTTGACTCGATGGTTTCAATATCCAGATATTCATTTTCAGAATGATCGTTATTTCCCATGTAACCTAACCCACCGATGCAGATAGGCCTGAATATCCTACTACCTTGTATAGAAATTCGTAGATTTAGTTGTAGTCGCTGATGGTGCAAAATCAAGCTTCCTATCTGCAATTTTCAGAATATCCTCGGGACGAATCCACGGTCTTCCCTGTATACCGCTTGTCTCCTCATGTGTAAGATATCCTTTGTAAGCAGTCAGGCTTCGACGAACAAATCCATCCTTGACACAAGCCTCATCAACTCCGTCATTGATGATACTCATGATTGCTGGCAGCATCTCCGCAGCATATGCAACAGAAGTGGAGTAAGCAACAGCACCTGGTATATTGCTCACGCAGTAGTGTACAACACCGTTTACAATATAGCGAGGATCATCATGATGTGTCTCATGGGAGGATTCTATTGCTCCAGGATCATCGTTGCTGATATCTACGAGGACGGAGCCCGGCTCCATAAGCTTGAGCATTTCTTTATCAATGAGAAAGTCCTTGCGCTGCTTAGGCCATTTGACGGCGTTGATCACCATGTCAGTTTGAGGCAGAATAGATGCAATAGTCTCTTTTGTGCAAAACATCGTGTTGATTTTTTGATTATAGCGATCGCTTAGCATTCTAAGCACGCCAACATTGATATCCATCACGGTAACACTCGCTCCTAATGCATAAAGTACCGACAGTGCCCCCTGTCCAACAATACCACCCCCCAGGATAAGAACATTCATGCCAGGTGCACCAGCAAATCCACCAATAAACTTGCCTTTGCCGCCATTGATGGTCAGCATAGACTCAAGACCAAACAGCGCACCCTGTTTTCCTGCTGCTTCGCAGTTAGGCGAGCCATAGCGATGACAATCCTCTGCAGTGAATGCAATACATTTACTCTTTAAGATCGCATCAACTTCTTCCGGATGACCCGCTGGATGAATACAGCCAAGAATAATTTGATTCTCACGTATCAGATTAAATTCACTTTTTTCGAATTCTTTTACTTTAACAATCATATCGCAGCGAGCATACATGTCTTCCGCCCGCTCCACAATCTCAGCACCAACTTTCTCATATGCTTCATTGGTAAAACCAGATGTCTTCCCACAATCCTTCTGTGCCAGAACAGTATGCCCCGATCCAATAATAGAAGCAACCTCCATAGGTGTGCACATTACTCGGTTTTCTCCTTCTTTGATGTCTTTCAATACTCCAAATATCATAATAGTTCCTCCAATACAGATATTGAGAATTTCTGCATATTCTCTAATCTTATATTAGCAAGGAATATGCCAGCGACAAGTAAACCAGTTGTACTGCAGGATCCTATTTGCTTTTCATAAAACATACAACCTTTATAATCATTTCAATCGGAAAAAAAAGCACTGATGGGCAAAAATTGCTCATCAGTGCTTTTTTTCTTATTATATCTCATTAACTAAATGGCAAGCAACAAAATGATTATGGGCAACCTCCTCAAGCTCAGGAAGCTTTTTACATCTATCACAGGCATACCCACAGCGTTTTATAAATCGACATTCGTCAGAAGGATTGATGGGAGAAGTAATTTCACCTTTAATCAAAATGCGTTCCTTCTTTACTCCCAGTTCTGGTATGGGAATTGCAGACAATAACGCCTTTGTATAAGGATGGCGCGGATTTGCAAACAATTCTTCAGATGGTGCTTTTTCTACAATTTTGCCCAAGTACATAACGGCAATTTCATCTGAAAAATAGTTGACAACGGAAAGATCATGGGTAATAAAAATGTAGGAAAGGTTAAGTTCTGCTTGCAGCTCCTTTAATAGGTTCAATATCTGTGCCTGAATAGAAACATCAAGTGCAGAAACAGGTTCATCACAGATGATGAACTTAGGTTCCATAGCTAATGCACGTGCTATTCCAATGCGCTGACGGCGGCCGCCGTCAAGCTCATGAGGATATATATTGAACAAACGAGCAGCAAGACCCACAGTAGACATTAGCTCCTCAACGCGTACATCTATATCCCTGCGTGAT
>JAUQXG010000519.1 GCA_030834765.1 Lutispora sp. | reverse complement strand
CAGCTATAACCTTTTTAATGTTCGTGCCTTGGTTGGTCTTTTCCTTTTCGATCAATAATTCTTATCTCCTTTCGTGCTGGAGAAGCCATTCCTTTCGCCAAACTCCACCACCATAGCCTACCATTTTCCCACTTTTTCCTATCACTCTATGGCAGGGTACTATAATGGATATCTTATTATTATGATTTGCTCCTCCTACTGCTCTTACTGCCTTTTCATTATTTATACTAACAGCAATGTCTTTGTAGCTTTTTGTTGTTCCAAAAGGTATATCAAGGAGTGCTTGCCAAACACTTTTTTGAAATTCTGTGCCTTCTAAAGAAAGCTTTATGCTAAATTCTTTGCGTTTTCCAGAAAAATATTCATCAAGCTGATTTATGCAGTCTGTTACAACAGGATTTAAGTTTTCATCCTTCTTATTTTGTTCATCATCTATGAAGTCAACATGTGAAATGCCTTCTTCTGATGCAACTACTCTTATAAGCCCTATTGGACATTTGTAATATCCTCTATATTGACTCATGTCTTTTTCTCTCCTTTGTACTCTTATGGATTTCTGATTTTCTTAATATTAGTGTATCATATTCAAAAAAAAATGCCTCAATTTTCAAATAAAAATTTTGAAATCGAGGCATTTCTTGCTTTAGTTGATGCATTAGAAAGTTTCTTTCTTCTGAAAGTGTCTTTCTTCCGAAAGTGTCTCTAAGTGAGAGTTACTCTTTTATTGTAATTAATTCAAAGTCATCTTTTACTGTAATATCAGAAGTTATCACTTTGCCCTCTACTTTTATAATCATATTATATGGTGGTTCTTCCTCTATAAATATTAATTCTCCTATACTTCCATCTTTGAATACAACGTTCTCGCCTAGGAAGAGGGTTATTACATTTCTGATAAAAAGCTTTTTAGTCATGTTATCAAATATTCCAACTTTATCAAAATACATAAGCTTCAATACCTTTATGGGGCATACTTTTCTTCTGTATACTCTATCAGTGGTCATGGCATCATAAACATCACAAACAGATATGATTTTTGCAAATTCAGGTATATTAGAGTCTTTTAGCTCATCTGGATATCCGGACCCGTCATATCTTTCATGATGATAAAGTACAGATTTAGCTATGACTTCCTCTATTCTAGGGTTTTCTTTGATGATGTCATAACCATACTGAGAATGTCGCTTCATGATTGAGAACTCTTCTGCTGTGAGGCTGCCAGGCTTATTCAATATTTCCTGGGGCACTCTGATTTTACCAATGTCATGTAAAATTGCTGCTTGAGCCAATTGTTTAATATTCTTAGGCCCATAGTTCAGCCAGTTTCCGAGAAGTATAGATAGTGCAGCAACATTTATACTGTGTGTATAGGTATATTCATCAATTGTTCTGATGCTTTTTAGGTATTTAACCAAGTCATGATTTAAGATGATATCATTGAGCATATCATCAGCTAACGCTTCCAGGGCTGTCAGCCTAATGCTTTTGCCTAAAGCAATATCGCTAAAAATAGTCTTCACTGTTTGAGTCATGGTATTATATTCTTTCTGATTTTGGGAAAATTGAGGTTGATCCATTAGGGATAAAAAGTTTCTGTATATATAAATTTCTTGTATATTGAGTGTATGTAACTTCTTTAATACTTCAAAACCTATGGGCGTATCAGCTTTTATTATTGTTTTTCCCGTTCTATCTATTATATCCCTTGCCACAACCATATCTTTTGTGCATTGGGATACATTTATAAGGCTTACTTTCATAAAGTCACCCCTTTGCGAAAAGTGTTTTAAAGCGGCAAATGGCTTTATAATAAATGATACTATATACTCTGATATTTCAACAAGCTCTTTAAAATTCCTCTATTAGATTTAAAAATTAATAGAACAACTTTTTTTCTAAAGGTAAAAAAGAAGCCATCGAGAACCGTCCCCGATGGCTTTGTTTATCTCTCTTCCCTAAAATATGGTGTGCCAAGACTCCTTGGAGGGGAGTTTTCTTTGGATTTTTTTAATGAAACAGCTACCAGCACAACTATGGTAACGATATAAGGCAGCATATCGATTAGATATTGAGAAATATGAATTCCTTTGCCTTGTATTCTAAATCCTATGATATCTAATCCTCCGAAAAAGTAAGCTCCCAGAAGTGCCTTGTATGGATTCCATGCTGCAAATATTACTAAGGCTACTGCGATCCAGCCTCTTCCCGCTGTAACATAATCCTGCCATGCTGGTACATAGACTAAGGATAAATAAGCTCCCCCTAAACCGCAAAGTGCACCACCTATTAAAATATGCACATATTTGTACAATGTCACATTTATTCCTGCTGCATCTGCTGCTCCTGGATTTTCTCCTATCGCTCTTAAATTAAGTCCTTTGTTTGTCTTATATAAATATATTCCAAAGGCTATTGCTGTTATATACCCAATATAAACAAAAACATCCTGTCTGAAAAATATTGGGCCTAGAAAGGGGATATCTCCAAGCAATGGCATGGAAAAAGGCTTAAAAAAGGCTTTTATACTTTCTGGTGTAACCTGCCCAATGAGTTTTTGGCCTGCAAAGCTGGAAAAGCCTGTTCCAAATATAGTAAGAGAAAGTCCTGATACTACTTGGTTTGCTCTTAATGTTACTGTTAAAAATGCAAATATAGCCGCACCCACTGCTCCAGCAACCATAGCAGCTAAAAGTGCAAAAGCGGGATTTCCTGTAGAAAGTCCTATCTGAAAGCCCATAACAGCTCCCATAAGCATCATGCCTTCTACTCCTAAGTTTAAATTTCCGCTTCTTTCTGTCATGATCTCACCCAAAGTAGCAAAGAGCAGCGGTGTTCCTGCTACTACAGCAGCTGCGAAAAAGGATATCCATAGTTCCATTTAATTCGCCTCCTTTTTCAAAACTGAGCTGTGAAAGACAACGGTGTATTTCACAAAAAACTCGCTTCCAAGTACAAAGAATAATATAATGCCTTGAAGCATGGAAGCTGCTGCCTCCGGTATTCCAAAGGCTGTCTGTATATAGGAGCCGCCTTGTATCAATGCCGCAAAAAGAAAAGATACCATGATTATGATAGGTGCGCTAAGAGCTGAAAGCCATGTGGTTATGATGGCTGTAAATCCAACTCCCCCAGTGATTCCAACATTCAATGTATTGCTTACAGCAGAAGCTTGTATCATGCCTGTAAGGCCGCAAAGACCTCCGCTTATCATGACTGCAATCAATATCGTTTTCTTTATATTGATTCCCGCATATTGAGCTGTCTTTTCACTTTCCCCTATTACGGCTATTTCATAACCTTTCTTTGTATGATTCATAAAGAAGTATATGATAACTGCAAGGGCCAATGCCATAACCCAGCCTATGTGAATCCCCAAAAGCTTTGGTAAAATTGCATTGTCTGAGAAATTAGGTATTTTGGGAAATCCCAGGGCAGCCGGGTCCTTCCACGGCCCATATTGAAGGAATGTGATCCATTTTAATGCGATATAATTCATCATCAAGGTTATGATGGTTTCATTGGTACCCAGCTTTGCTTTGAAGTATGCAGGGGGCAGTGCCCACAAGCCTCCTCCAATGAATCCAGCTATTATCATCAGCAAAAGCAAAATTGGCTTTGGAAGGTCAGGGAACTTTAGTGCGACAAAACTGGCAAGGAATGCGCCCATAGCTATTTGTCCTTCTCCTCCTATATTCCAAAACTGCATTTTAAATGCAACTGCTATTCCAAGGGAAGTGATAATCAAAGGTATTGCTTTGATTATGGTTTCTCTAAATCTATAGGCTGAGCCAAAAGCTCCTTTTAACATGGAGACATATACTTCTATGGGGTTTAACTTCATGAAAGCGATCAAAAGTCCAGCAGCAAATAGTGCAAGGGCTACTGCTACAATCCGAATCATGATGGATTCAGTTTTGCCTACATCACTTCTTTTAATTATCCTGATTTCCATTTTTACCTCCTACCATCATCATTCCAATTTGCTCTTTGGTTGCTGTTGCTGCATCGACGATACCTGTTAACTCGCCATCGCATAGCACCATGATCCTATCACAGAGCTCCAGAAGTACGTCTATATCTTCACCTATAAATAGAACTCCTACACCTTTCTTCTTTTCTTCGTTTAAAAGGTCATATATTTTATATGATGCATTGATATCAAGTCCTCTTACTGGATAAGCAGTAATCAAAAGATGAGGGTTTGAGTCAAGCTCACGACCTAGCAGTACTTTTTGAATATTTCCTCCAGAAAGCTGTCTTATGGGATAATGGATTCCTGGCGTTTGTATATCAAGCTTTTTAATGATCTCTTTTGCTTTATCCTTTGCAGGTTTTCTATCTATAAAAATACCT
>JAUQXG010000518.1 GCA_030834765.1 Lutispora sp. | reverse complement strand
TGACTGATATACCGCTTTTGTATTTATTATAAATTGCTAAATTTCTTTTATTTACTTCCTCTTTACTATCTGTTTTATCTCCCCATGACTTTCTATTGCATTCTTTTCTTGGTATGTAGATATACTCACCGTCAATATAGTCTTGAATTAAATAAATTAATTCCTTTGGTAAAATACCTGATGCTCTTTTATAGCTCATTTTGCTCCTCCTAGTCACTTGTTTATTAGGATTGAGCAAAGGCTATTTCATATCTTATTATGCAATAGCCTTTGCTACGCATAATGAACTTCTATTAAACAAACAATACCTCCTTATTAAAAAATAATATAATTATTAAATAGCAAATTTTTTTAAATAATCATACCCTAATAGTATTATATATAATTTATAATGATATTTCCATTTATATATATATATATAAAGAACATCTAATTTTATCCAATACTTTCCACTTAAAGTTTTGATGTACACCTTACATAATTGCATGCTTAGAATATATAGCATAAATTACAAATGTTAAGTAAAGTGAAATTTTATTGTGTAGGATATACCGAAACAAGGGCAAATAAACACAGTAATCCTTACTATAAAACTTAGAAAGCTTGATATTGAAGTCTCATATTGGTTCTAGTAACTGGTTTGACATCAGTTACAGGTTGATTTCTATATCCATTTATGAATACCTATAGAAAGGAACACAGATTTACCTTCTCTCTGTGCTTTCCTAAAGGCTTCATCGCCCCACGGATACCAATTAACAGGATTATATTGATGCTGGAGAAGATAGGGTGACTTTTCTTTTGCTAATCTATTATGTATTCTTTCAATTATTTTCATAAAACCTCCTCCTTTTACATTTCAGCATTTATATCGATTTAATAGTATAACCAACAAACAAAAAGGATACTTTTCAGTATTTGTACCAAAAACAAATATAATCATTCATTACCTATAAGGCGTATCATTTTTATGTTATATTTTGATTACAAAATATGCATTAATGAAGGGAAGATAGCTATGGATGAAAATATAAAGAAGAAATTAATTGAAAAGAATGAAAAACTTATAAGCATGGTCATTGAGCGCGCAAAACGTGATTTTCCAGAAGATATAGCAATTATTGGACTCTCAGGTTCGTTTTCAACCGGAGATTTCCATGAAAAGAGTGACCTTGATTTGATTATTATCAATAATACTAACAGAGGTTGGAAAATATCAGCAGCGTTTATCTTGGATGATGTTGGATATGATATTTACTGTACTCCATGGGGTACTCGCATAGAGGCAGAAGCGAATCTTGAAAGCCCAATGATATCTTGTCTTACTAATATGAAGGTACTTTACTGCGCAAAACCTGAATATTTGGAAAGATTGAAAACGTATCAGAAAAAAGCACTTGATAAACTGGCAAAACCAATTGGTATATCATCTCTCGCAAGAGCACAGAAGTGTATTAATAATGCAAAGCAATACTATTCCGAAGCTTTGCTTTCAGACGAAATTGGTGCTGCAAGATATGCATCAGGTAAGCTGGCTTTTGAAACCATAAATGCAATAAACTGCTTAAATAATACATGCTTTCAGCATGGTTTAAGGAGGTATCTTGATGAGTTGAGTCCATTAAAATATTTACCAAATAACTTTGAAAAGACATATATGGACATAATAAATGCTAAGTCGATTGATGAAATCAGAAGTGCAGCCTTCATATTATTGAAAGATATTACCATGCTTTATGATAAAATGGATGCCGAACTGATAGAACATCCGGTTCCAACCTATGATAATCTTGATGGTACATATGAAGAACTGTGGTGCAATCTGAGAAATAAGGTAATTAACAGTACACAAGTAAAGGATAAGTCATATGCCTTTCTCACTGCTGTATGCGCTCAGGATTATTTGGATGAGATGACAGCAGACAGAGGAACAAAAAAATTCGATGTAATGAAATATTTTTCATCTGATGCTCTTGATACATTCAGAGAAAGCTTTATGCAGATTATGGATGATTATCTTGATGAATATAAGAAGGTTGGCAGAGAAGTTGTTCGCTATGATTCTTTTGAAGAATTATACAAAGCATATATGGGTAATGCATGATAGGAGAATTGTAACAATGTCAGGAGTATGAGAAGTTATTAATGGAAATAAGTAGAAGCCTCATTACCCCAAGGATACCAATTAACTGGATTATTTGCATGTTGTAAAAGATATGGCGATTTTTCTTGGGCTAACCGATTGGGTACTCTTAAACTTTGTGTCATACTATCACCTTCCTTCATTTCAAGTTTTCGGGCTTTCTTATTATTTGTATTTTCAATGCAAAATATTAATTCAGCATAAATACAAAAGGACTTATAGCGAAAATCTATAGTCCTATTTTATGTGCATATTAGCTTAAGATTATAAGAGAATAGACTATACCCATTCTCTTCTTAAAATACTCATTTGTACTTGATTAGTAAATCTGCCTCTTCTCAAGCTCTCTTCCTTACATATACCTTCGTTTACAAACCCAATTTTTTCATACAAACCAATGGCTTTGTTATTGTGTTCAAGTACTCTCAGCCATATTCTATTAAGCCCTAGTTGATGAAATCCAATATCTAATATCTTCTTTGTAGCATCATAACCATATCTATTGCCTCTATGGGAAGGCATTATTTCAATACTAAACTCTGCACATCTATTCTTCCAGGATATATTAAAAAGTTCAACGCTTCCAACAAATTCATTATTTTCTTTCAATATAACATAACATTTATTATTTTTATCCATGTAGTAATTAATATCAGGAAATGAAACAACCCCAAGCATTTCCTGTGTTATTGAATCTCCTTGCATTTTGTTTATCTCATCAATATATCTATCTTCTATAGGTATAAGCTGTACTCTATCAGTATCAGGCTTATCAATTAATTCCCTCTTTATAATTTTCGGTTTCATATAATCTTCATTGTCTATAACTATATTACTCTTTTCCTTCGGCTTATACTTATCAATATAAAGCTTCTGGATAGGAATATATTTTTTGTAGTATTTTTCTGTGACAGAATTGCCAAATATTCCAGAATCCCTTTTCAAAGCTCTCTTAATTACTTCGTCAAAAGAAATATCAATGTATATCTTAAAGTCAAAGTATTTATCGATTGGTTCTCTATACAGCAATACTCCCTCCACTAAAACAATAGTATCTTTGTCAACTACATATCTTTTTTTGTTACTATACTGGTCTTTTTGCAAGTCTAACAATATAAGTTCTTTATCAAAAAAGCCTTTTAATGAAATAGGTTCAAGAATTTCATTTTCAAGACACTTAAAGTCAAATGCATTATTAAAATAACTAATGACAGGGTCTGATTCTTTGCTTCTTACACTTGAAGGATTATGGAAATCATCCAGATGGACGATTTGAACCTTGAAGCCAGATTTGTGGAGATATTTGCTAAGTTCCTTAGTTAACGTTGATTTTCCTGATGTATCTACCCCGTTAATTCCTACAATAAGGGGCTTAGTCCTAGTTTTTTTATTTATTAATTGTTGAGCAATATCTCTATAAGCACAATTGATTTTCATAATTATATTATAAATATCTGAAGGGCAAGATGCTAAAAAATCTGCCTGCTCACAATCATTACCCCCATAGCCGTATGATACGCCAATTGAAATGCATCCAGTATCATCAGCTGCTTCAAAGTCAATATGCGTATCTCCGACAATAATAGAACTACAACATTTACTTTCATCCAGTATCTGCTTTATTAACTGTGATTTTGAAAATCCTTCTAACCTGGACTTTATAATCGTAAATTTATCTTTAATGTTAAAAGTACAAAGTACATTATCAATGTACTGTAGGCTACCATTACTGCAAATACATAATGTATAGCCATCCAATCTGAGCTTTTCAAGCATCTCAACAACGCCCTCATACAGCATTCCATCTAGGGCAATAATCCTGTTCTCTATTTTTCTTACTTCACTTCTTATACATTCGACTTCATTATCATCAATATTCTCACCGAAAATTAACCTACATATCTCAGTCATTGGCTTTCCTATTAGCTTGGTTATGTATTCTTTATCTTGCACAAGAATCTTCCTAGCTAAACAGACCTTGCGAAGAGCTTCTATGAATACTGTATCAGTTTTAAATATGGTACCGTCCAAGTCGAAAATAATACTATTGCAATTATTCATATTCTCCTCCCAACTCATATAAAATACTAGTATCATTAACCTCAATATCTAAATGTTATATTATGAAAAACTACAAGTCAAGTTACGAAGGAAATAAGCAATAAATTCGCCTTATATAACAAATTATCTTATGCTTTTTCGAAGGCTTCATCTCCCCATCGTTACCAGTTTACTGGGTTGTGGGCATATTTTTAACATCCTCAGATTTTGTTGCAGAACCATTCCTTATTATGATTTATTCATGGAATTTACTATATCCATCCAGCTCTTTATTGCCAGAGTATCTTTTTTATTTTTATTAATTAACATATAAATTTGTCTCGAAGGTGGTACTGAATCCTTAATTTTTACTTGTATTATCTCGCCATGTTCAAGTTCGCTTTTAGCCGATGATTTAGTAATAAAGGCATAACCAAAACCTTCTTTAACGAAATCAATCACATAAGAAATTTCATCAACTGAAAGCTTTAGTAACGGGCTGTCTCCAAATAATATACTCAACCATTTAAAAAATTCTTCACCTAAATCTGCATAGAGTAAAGGTAATTGTATTAAGTCTGTATAAGAAATTTCAGCCTGTCCCATTATTTTATTTTTAGGACTTGTTACTAAAATTATTTCATCTTTCCCAAAATTTATAACTTCGAATTTACTTGATTTCAATTTTGTATAAACAAATCCAATATCTAATATACCATCACCTAATAGATTTATAATGTCCTCAGAATGATTAACTTTAATCTTTATAGCAATATTCGTAAAAGCTAAATAGTATTCTTTTATTATTGATGAAACAACACCTTTATATATAGAATTTTCTAAACCTAAAGCTAGTCTATCCTCATATATTCCTACTGCTCTGGCCTTTATTATCCCATCTCTTTTCAGCATAATCATACTCTTAGCATATGGTAAAAAGGCCTTCCCATATGCTGTTAGCTTTACGCTTTTATTATTTCTCAGAAATAATTCTTTTCCAATATACTTTTCAAGTTCATTTATTCTATTTGATATCGTTGATTGAACTAAATATTGAATTTCTGCAGTTTTGGTAAAATTCTCATTTTCGGCAAGAATCACAAAGGTTTCAATTGATTCAATATTCATATATGCCTCCCATTATTATCGAATATTTCGATTGCTACTATTAATATGATTCGTTTTTAAAATTGAAAATCCTTTAGTATACTAAATTAAAGGGTTAGGGATTAAATAGATGTACCGATGCAAAGGGGTTGATAGGACGTAGTTATATTCCTATAAGATATCATAAGGGAGCATCCTATTGGAAAATATTAATTGCTTCATAATTTAATATTGTTAGTTATAGCTAAGGGGGTTTAGACGACTTATGGAAGAAATATTGAAAGTATATGATGAGGAACTAAATGAAATTGGTAGGTCAACGCGTTCAGAGGTTCACACCAAAGGATTATTGCATCAGGTAGTCCATTGCTGGATAATAGAAAAAAAGAGAACAATAGATTGGTTATATTTTCAACAACGCTCATATAACAAAGAAGACTTTCCTGGTTGGTATGACATAGCGGCTTCTGGACATGTAGCTGCAAATGAAAGTATAGAGACAGCCATGCAACGCGAA
>JAUQXG010000517.1 GCA_030834765.1 Lutispora sp. | reverse complement strand
CAGACAAAAATACCGATGGCACTCCCTCATATGCTGCAGTATAACTGTATAATGTAAATTCGCTTGCATATTCTCCATTGATTTTTATGTACAAAGGGCTTCCGCTCATGGTATGGGATAATGGGTTGCCGTCTTTCCCGGCAGCACTATGATAGCCTACAAACATGGCAGCATCGAAAGTATGATCAATCCCTTCAACCATAGAATATGGATGTCCTGACCAGCCTTTTATCAGCTTAGCACATTCAGGCAATTTTGTTATATCTATATTTGCAGCCCCATCATGGGCATCTTTAATCACTATTTCATCTGCACCTGCAGCAATCGCACCTTCACATGCTGCCACCACCTCATTTGTCATTTGCTCTGTAAAATCTGTATAAAATTTTTCTTTTGATTCACACTCTTCCCATTTTATAGTAGAAGTGATACCTTCCATATCAACACTTATAAATACTTTCATAATCTCACCCATCCTAATATTTTATTTTTTCAAGCTTACAGATACTTAGACTATATTAATCTTGCTTTCTATTTAGTTCTTCAAAAGAAATATCCAAAGGTATACGCTCCTTCAGATCCTCATCGTAATAATGCCACCATTCGGAATTTATTATTTTAAATCCATGCTTTACCATAGCATCAGTTAGTAAAAACAGATTTCGGGCTGCATCTTTCGTCATGGAGGTACTATTTCTAGAAGCCTTTTCACAAAAATCATCAAACTTTGTAGGCATTTCCACCTCTCGCCCTTCCATATCCACAAGGGTAACATCTACAGCAAATCCTCCATTATGTATCGAGCCTCCTTTATTTGGATCAGCTACAAAATCATCAAATGGCATGATATCCCACATCAGTTTTTGTGCTGAAAAGGGCCTATAGGCATCCCATATCTTAATTTTGAAACCTTTTTTTATTAGCTCTTTATTGGCTTGAATAAGTTTTTTTGCAGTATTTACTTGCAATATGCATAATGGAAGAGAATATATTTGCTTGCCCGTAAAATTATCTTCAGAAGCATATTTCATATCAATTTCAAATTCATCTGATAATGTTCTTATATCTACTAAATTTGATAAAAGTATTTTTTTCTCATATTCCATATTCTTTTTATCCATTGTAATCTCCAAGCCTGCACACTCCTTTATATGTAACACTGCATTTTCTATATTCTAGCTGCTGACACAATTTTTTTAAATAGCTCCAAAAATATTGGATATCGCTTTGACAAAGCTTCAGGATGCCATTGTACCCCAATTAAAAATCTACTATCTGTAGCTTCTATCCCTTCTATTATTCCATCTTCTGAAGTTGCAGCTACTGCAAGATCACTACCTAGAATCTTTACAGATTGATGATGAAATGAGTTTACATATATTTTATCTAATCCTAAAATATGATATAGATCGCTTTCTTTCAATATATTTACAGAGTGATATAATTCATCCATTTGAGTTTCTTTTGGATAATGACCTAATGAACTTGGTATTTGTTCATTTATATCTTGGTATAGACTCCCGCCTAATGCTACATTAATCAGCTGAATACCTCTGCATATTCCAATCATCGGCAGGTTCTTTTCATAGGCTTTCTTAAATAATCCAAGTTCCCATTCATCTCTTATTGATGACATCGCATTCACTTGTCTTAAAGGATTTTCTCCGTAATATCTGGGGCTTATATCCCCACCCCCTGTGAATATAATTCCATCTAACATACCTAAATAAGCATCATAATCTTTTTCATTTTCCACGATTGGTATATTTACAGGCATCCCTCCTGCTGCATATACAGAATTTATATAATTCCTACTTACTGAATTATAACCATCCTTCTCATTTATAAAAGTTGTCAGTCCTATAATCGGTTTCATAGGTATATACCTCCACGTATTGTATTCTTTTTAGCTCTTCCACCTCTTAAAAATATGCTATATTATTATGATTTTAACACATATTTTCTAACTTGATTAAGCTTAGTTATTAAATTAATTATAAAAGGTTCCTATCTCTTCTAATAGTATACAAGCACAATACTGCAAATGGATGGATATATTGTATTAATAATTCTCTAAGTGTTAGGAGGCAATTTTATGACTAGAAAAGGTAATTCAAAAGAGGTTTTCCCAGGTGGTAACACAGGAAACGGGTTTCATTCATTCTACAACTATATCATACCAGAGGATGCCAATAGAATTTTTATTTTAAAGGGCGGTCCTGGTGTAGGAAAATCAAGTTTTATGCGAAAGATCGCCAAAGAATTCATGGAATTAGGCTACGATGTTGAGCTTCATCACTGTTCCTCTGACAACAACTCTCTAGATGGTTTAGTAATACCAGATATAAATGTTGCACTAATAGATGGTACAGCACCACATGTAGTAGATCCTAAAAATCCTGGAGGTGTTGATGAGATACTGAATCTTGGTGAATACTGGGATGAAAAAGAAATGGTAGAAAATAAAGATGCAATCATTAAATGTAATAAAGAAGTAAAAACAAACTTCTTTAGTGCGTACCACTATCTTGCATCGGCAAAGGAAATACAAAGTGATATAGAAACCACCGTAAACAGTGCCATTGATAAGTTAAAGTTTAACAACATGCTTACTGAGCTTAAAAGCACGTATATTGATCATCTAGATAAGAAGGATAAAGTAGGTAAAGAAAGGCATCTCTTTGATAGTGCCATCACTCCTGGAGGCCTTTGGGATTATATTGATACAATCATTCCAAAAAGATATTCCTGCAGCTTTATAAAAGGTGAGCTCGGCTCTGGCCAAACTGAACTTCTTAGATTCTTAGCCGATGAATATCTTCTAAAAGGCTATGATGTTGAGCTTTACCATCAGCCATTAAATCCCGATAGGCTTCAAACATTAGTAATAAACGAGGTAGAAATTGCATTTACTACAAATCAAAGAATGGAAAGAAAAGCAGAAAATATAATAGATTTAGAACAAAATGTCAATAAAGAATTGCTGAATTCCAGAGATGAGGAAATTGAAAAAGACAAAGAAACCATGTCTCTTTTGTTTGATGAAGCAGTAAACAGGATAAGCAAAGCTAAAAAAGTTCATGACGATATGGAAAAATACTATATTCCATATATGAATTTCAACGATATTACTGATCTTAGAATTAAAACTGCAGATAGAATTAAGAAATTAGCCGGAATATAAAAATCAGATAGTTTAATTTTCTTAAAAAACGAACTGCACACTCACATTGTCAAGTAGACAATAAAATCATAAATTTTGATTTAAACAGCTAAAGCCCAATGCAATATTAGGCTTTAGCTGTTTAAGCTTTTTTGTAATGTCTTGGTATCGCAAGTCTCACACATTTTTGGTCTAAACTCTATAAAGGTTTCATAAAGAAGCTAAAGGCATCTTTCGTTAGTCCATTTATATTGTCTGAATCCTTAATATTTCGTATATGATATATTTTATTTTCATAATCCGTTGCTTGATTATCACATATATATGCATAGTCATACCTGCTTTCTTCTACCCATCCCATAAATATATAGGCATGAGTCGGAATACCATCTTTATTCCCTGCACTATCTGTAGTAAAGCAAATATCTCCTGATTCTAGATTTCTATAATTAGTGTCTTTGCTCCATCCCATTTTTTTTAATGCTGATATTAATTGTGCTGTGTTACTAGTATCTTTCCGAACTTTAATATCATTTCTTCTTAATACTTCCGATACAAAATAAACACAAGCATTGGATGACTTCTCATCATTTAATTTTACTGCCGCATCAAAGGCCATCTTTTGATTGCTCTCTTGCTTTAGATAAAAAAATATTTGTTCTCTTATTTGCATTTCTGCACTGATTTTTTCTATAGGTATTTGATCGAGCACTAGAAACCCTAAAAAAAGTAATATTGCAGTTGTTGCAATTATTGCTAATTTTCTTGTCCTTTTCATATCTAATTTCACCTCATATCGTTAGTTTACATAAACTATTATACAAAAAAACTCTTAATAATAAGTGGTTATATTTATTACAAATTTATTAAGAAAAGATTTCCGGTGAAAAAAGACTAAAAAAAGAAATGTTACGCTTAGAATAAGGATCTAAAAATATGTCTTTTGGCAAATTTTTAATAAGCAGTATACAATAAAAAACATCTTTATCAACAAAAGATGTTTTTTACATATATCTCTAAATAC
>JAUQXG010000061.1 GCA_030834765.1 Lutispora sp. | reverse complement strand
TTGCATACCGAAGCCTTCTCCCACTCTCATAAGAGTCCCGGAAGCACAGCCGCCTGCTATTACCATACCTATTCCGAAAAGAAATGCTCCTGCTGCAGTTGCAAAGCTGATGGGAACGATATAGCTTTGACCTGGTATTGGAAGCCCCTTTATAAAAGCTCCATATTTTATTGCAGTAAATGCAATGGTAGTGAAAGCAAAAGCTACCAATACAGCTCGTGTAACTGAGGTGCTTCCAGTAAGGTATGGATCACGCATGGATGCTGTAAAACAAAATCGTGATTTTTGAAGAATGAAGCCGAAGCACCCTCCTGTGATCCAGAAAAGAGCAAGCTTAGGTGATATATTTGACAAATAAATACCAAATAATATCATGGCTGCAAAAAGAGCAATGCCAATAGGAATTTGATTCTTTTTAGTTTTTTTCTTGGTATCAGTCCTAGCTCTTGATGAAGTACGAATACTGATATTAGGCTCAGACATGAGTTCCCCCTCCTTTTTAGATATATATTTAACAAGGATGCATATGAAATTCCGACAACATGATTATAGCATAGAAATTATAGCGTACTTATTTAAAGTGCTTATGCTATATAAATTAAAATTATAGCAGCAAAGGCGCCATAAGCTATTACTATAGCCAACTATATGATAATATATTATCAAGGAATAAATATTCAGGGGGATGATGGATATGCATATAGAATATCTTAGACTTTTTTATGAAGTAGCATCAGTAAGAAGCATCTCTAAAGTAGCAAACTATTCTCATATATCACAACCAGCCCTCAGTCAACAGATACAAAGGCTGGAAGATAGCCTTGGCTACAAGCTTCTGGTAAGAAGTAATAAAGGTGTAGAACTTACTGAGGCTGGGAAAGTTGTAGAGAAGTATTGCAAAAGTTTAATTAGATCCTATGATAATATGATAGAAGATCTGGACACCATAAATAAAAGTAATAGCTCTATTAGAATAGAATCTTGTCCTAACATGGCAACTTATGCACTACCATGTACACTATATCTTATAAAAGCAGAATTTCCTCAATATACTTATAATCTTACTTCCAATCTTTCTGACATTGTTGAGCAAAACATTTTAAACGATGTTTGTGATGTAGGCTTTATTCAAGGCATCCCAAATGATGACCAGCTTATAAGAGCGAAGGTTGGAACAGACAAGCTAGTCTTAGTTTCATCCTATGATTATAATATAAAAGAAGAAATGTCATTAAAGGAACTTGTAAAGCATCCTCTAATCATGATCCAAGAGAAATTTAAATATAGAAAACAAATAAATGAGTATTTTAAGGAAAATGGCTATAATATGGACGATTATAAAGTACTTTTTAACCTTGATTCTACTGAATCAGTAAAGTCAAGTGTTCTAAAAGGGTATGGATTATCTTTTGTGCCTTATATATCAGTGAAAAAAGAATTATATTTAAAGCAGCTAAAAGAAATTAAAATAGATAATTTCGAAATGAGCTATGATATATACATCATATATAAGAAAAATAAAGACATGAATAAAAGTACAAAAGAGTTCATACAGTTTTTGAAGAAAATCGGAGAGAAAAGCTTTTGTTAACCTTTTGTGATAACAATCTCCCAGACACCATTTATTATTTCATTTGTTTTCACAGTATTATGCGTTTTTTTAAAATAATCCTGTATGGATTGAAGCACACAGCTATGGTCTGTTACCACCATAAAGCATTCACCTTTAGATGTTATCTTTAGCTCAGATTTTATTCTCAAAATAGGTATGGGGCAAAATTCTCCCAAACAATCAATTGTTTTCATATACATACCTCTTTATACTATATTGATATTATTATAACAAATTGTCATGCAGTATTGCAAAGGCGTATTATTGGCATAGGAGAAGGATATGGAAGTTTTTCTAATACTAGGAGGGGCAGGCTTCATAGGATTGAACTTTATACAGTATTTGCAAAAGAATGTGAGCAATATATTTATTGTAAATGTGGATAAGCTGACCTATGCTGCTAACCTTAATGAACTAAAAGAGCTGGAGGAAAATAAAAATTATATTTTTATGAAAGAAGATATATGCAATAAGGCTGGGATGGAAAGCATTTTTAAAACCTATGATCCTGATTATGTTGTGAATTTTGCTGCTGAATCTCACGTAGATAGGAGCATTGAAGATAGTGAGATTTTTATAAATACAAATGTAATGGGTCTTCAGGTGCTTTTACAGTGCTCGCTAAAAAATGAAATTAAGAGATTTATTCAAATATCCACTGATGAAGTATACGGAGCAGCTATTGGAGAGAGAGAATCTAGCGAATTATCACTATTAAAGCCAGGGAATCCCTATGCAGCCAGCAAAGCAGCTGGAGATATGCTGGCAATTTCATATTTTAATACATATAAGCTACCAATTTTGATCACTCGAAGCACAAATAATTATGGGATTTATCAAAACAAAGAGAAACTAATACCAATGGTAATAGACCGATATATGAAGAATCAAAGTATACCGCTATATGGAGATGGACTTCACAGGAGAGACTGGATTTATGTAGAAGATCATTGCAGAGCTATATATGAGGTCCTGAGAAAAGGGAAACTAGGAGAGATATATAATATAAGTGCTGGAAATGAAATAGAAAACAGGTTGCTTATAAAGAAAATTCTTGATCTATGCAAAGCTGAGCTAAAATCACAAGGGATACAATGTGCTGAAATAACAGAGAAGCTCATTACCTACATTGCAGATCGAAAAGGCCATGACAGACGATATAAAATAAATTCAAGGAAGATAAGAAAGGATTTGGGATGGAAACCTTCCATAGATTTTGAATTAGGGCTTCATAATACAATTAAATGGTATTTGAAGAATAATAAATAAGAAGGGGTATCATATGAAAATACCTTATCATAAGTCATATCACTCTTCTAAAGAAAAAGAATATGTACTTGATGCAATAAATAAAAATGATATCAGTGGAGATGGATATTATACGAGGCAGGTTTCGGCGCTTTTGGAACAAAAATTTGGGATTTTGCGGGCCTACATGACTACCTCCGCCACTCATGCTCTTGAGCTGGCTGCTCTTATTATTGACATTGCTCCTGGAGATGAGGTAATTATGCCATCCTTCACCTTTACATCAACTGCCAATTCCATCATTCTTAGAGGAGGAAAACCAGTCTTTTGCGATATAGAGGAAAATACTTTAAATATGTCGCCAAAGGAAATGGAAAATAAATTGACTCATAAAACAAAAGCAATCATACCTGTACATTATGGAGGAATCAGCTGTGATATGGACAGTATTATGAGTATAGCCAAGAAAAATAAGCTGTATGTCATAGAGGATGCTGCCCAAAGTGTTCATGCAAAATACAAAGGCAAATATCTTGGCAGTATTGGACATATGGGTGCTTTCAGCTTTCATGGCACAAAAAACTATACCTGTGGTGAAGGTGGAGCCTTATTGATCAATACAGAGGATGAAGCATTTATGGAGAAGGCAGAAATCATAAGGCAAAAGGGAACGGACAGGGAAAGGTTTTTAAGGGGGGAGATAGACCGCTATAGCTGGACTGGCAAAGGATCAAGCTATAGTCCTTCTGATATTTTGATGGCTATGCTTATGGGGCAGCTTGAGGAAATGGGAAAGATAACAGAAAAAAGAAGATTTATACATGAATATTATACAGATGTTTTGAAGAATAAAGCTTTAAAGGAAAATATAAAATTGGTAAATATACCAACAGAATGTGAAAGCAATTATCATATATTTTATTTAATTTTTCCTCATGAGCTTCATAGAAATTATGTGATGACAGAATTGAATTCCCGCGGAATTAGTGCGACTACCCATTATGTACCCCTACATAGCTCAAAGATGGGGAAGCATCTGGGGTACACAAAGGGTGATTTAAGAATTACAGAAAAAGTAAGTCAAGGCCTTTTAAGATTACCTTTATATCCTGATATGACGAGGCAGGAAATGGAGTATGTTGGGCAAAATTTAATTGATATTATTGGAGAACTATAATATGTTTGATAATATTTCAGTGATAATACCTGTTTATAACAGCGAAAAGTCTCTTTATGAATTATATATAAGATTATCTAGTTTTTTAGAGAACAGTTGCAACAATCATGAAATAATCTTAATAGATGATGGAAGTACAGATCACAGCTATATAGAGATGGGCAAACTGCATGAAGTGGATAATCGAGTGAAGGCAATTGGGTTAGATGGTAATTTTGGACAGCAAAATGCACTTATGTGCGGACTTCGGCATGCAAAATATGAAACTATAGTTACAATGGATGATGATTTGCAGCATCCTCCAGAAGAAATCATCAAGCTTTTAAATGAGTTGGGACAAGGCTATGATGTAGTTTATGGCATACCATTAAACAAAAAACATAGCTTTTATCGAAACATAGGTACGAAACTGACGGATGGCTTGTTTCATATCATATGTGGAAAGCCAAACGGAATCCGAGTCAGCAGCTTTCGTGCGATGAGAAAACACATAGTAGAAGCCATAAGTATTGATAATACAAGCTTTGTTTATATATCAGCTATTACCCTAAAGCATACAAAAAATATTGGAAATGTAATGGTAACGCATAATGAGAGAAAGTTTGGTAAGTCAAATTATAATATGATTCAATTAACCAAGGTTTTTTTAAAGCTATTTATATACTACTCAGGGGTTTTCAGAGCAACGGGACACCATACCAAACCTCAATATGTTTTAAAAAATACGTATCTTTAGGAGAAGTTTGAAAAAGGCTATCGCCTTTATCAATTCTATTTTGTGCAAAATGTCAGCTATGACATTACATAGCTGCAAGAAAGGGTAAAAATTATGAAGCTTCTGATATTGGGCGGCAGCAATGTGCAATACAATCTGGTGAAAAGAGCCAGGGAAAAGGGTCATTTTGTTATAGTATCTGATTATTACTTAGATGCTCCTGCAAAAGCAATATGTAATTATGGGGAGCTGGCGAGTACTTTTGATGTGGAAGCTACTATTTTAGTGGCTAAAAAACATAATGTTGATGGCATAATGACTTTGGGCACGGATCAGCCAGTATATACAGCAGCAAGCGTTGCGAAAGTTTTAAGTTTACCAGCTTTAATAGATGTGGATATCGCCAAGGCTGCCACCAATAAGAAGGTTATGAAGAGGATATTCACAGAAAATAACATTCCAACGGTTCGTTATAAAATAATAGAAAAATCATTTTCAGAAAAAGAAATTTCGGATATAAGATTTCCTGTTGTGGTGAAACCACTGGATAGCCAAGGACAGAGGGGCGTATATAAGCTTGATCATGTTAGTGACATAAGGACTGTATTTGATAATGTTCTAAGCTTTTCAAGGGAAAAAGAAATACTGCTGGAGGAGTATTACCAAAGTCAGGAAATTACATTAAGTGGATGGGTTGAAAATAGTATTGTGCATATACTTACCATTACAGATAGGATAAGCTATCAGAGCTTTCCTCATATAGGCATATGTACAGCACATCATTTTCCATCAAAGCATTTTAATGATTATGGAGTAGAAATAATAGACATAGCAAACCAAATCGTAGAAGCATTCCATATAAAAAATGGACCTATTTATTTTCAAATGCTGATAGGTGAAAAAGGAATAAAAGTAAATGAGATCGCCTGCCGGATAGGGGGAGCCTATGAAGATGAATTTATACCCTTCATAACTGGAGTAGACATATTAGACATGCTTATAGAGTCAAGCATTGGTAATAAAATAGATAGTAGATCCTTATATAATTATAGTATTTATCATAATAAAAAATATCTATCTGTGGAAATGATTTTCGCTAAACCAGGAATGATAATAAAAATGAACGACATGAATGAAATAAGAAAGCTGCCGGGAATCGTACAAGCAAAATACAATGTTAAAGAAGGATATGAGTTAAAAGCTATAGAGAATGCAACTGCTAGAGCAGGCTTTATGATAATCACAGGGATAAATGAAAAAAGCTTACAGGATAATATAAGGCATGCTTACAGTAAACTTTACATTTTAGATAAAAAGGATGAAAACCTGATAATTGATTTTAAGGTTAGAAAGGAAGCAGATGTATGAAAAAGCTAAGTTTGATATTGTCTATAATGATTACTTTATTGTCTATAATTTTATCTGGATGCACAATTGGTAATCAGCAAAACTTAGAGGTCAGCAAGATTTCTGTAGCTGAACAGTTTGGACTTGCCTATGCACCTCTTCAAGTGATGAAAGAGCTGAAGCTATTAGAAAAAAATCTTCCTGGGGTAGAGGTAACTTGGAAGCAACTAGGTAATACTGCTGCAATAAGAGAAGCAATGGTTGCCAAAGAAGTGGACATTGGTTTTATGGCTATACCTCCTTTTTTGATTGGGTGGGATAAAGGAATGGATTGGAGAATTTTTAGCGGTCTTTCCAAAAGCCCTGTAGGCTTGGTTGTGAATAATCCTCATATAAAATCAATAAAGGATTTTACGGGTAAGGATAGAATTGCAGTTCCACAGCCAGGAAGTGTTCAGCATATTTTGCTTTCCATGGCTTGCGAGAGAGAATTTGGAGAGCCAGAAAGGCTTGATAATCAGCTTATCACTTTGGCACATCCCGATGGAATGAATGCACTTTTTAGCAAAAATGATATAACTGCTCATTTTACAGCGCCACCATATCTGACAAAGGAACTGGAAGTCGAAGGTATGCATCAGATATTAAGCGGCAGTGAAGCTATGGGAAAAGATTTTACCTTTATAGTAGGAGTATCAACAAGCAATTTTCATGACAAAAACACGAAAGCATATAAAGCTTTCATAAAATCCTTGAATGAAGCGATGGCATATATGAAACAAAATAGAGAGGCAACTCAAATACTTTTAAGCAAAGCATATGAGATGAGTGAGGAGGAGATAGAAAAGTACATGACGTTAGAAGGTGTAAGCTATGATAATTCTGTGGCAGGTGTTCCTGAATTTGCTGAGTTTATGAAAAGAAACGGATATATATCTAAAACTCCTCAAAGTATAAATGAAATTTTGTGGGAAGATGTAAATGATGAAAAATAAGAAGTTGTTTTGGAGCTTTTTGATCATATTGTTTTGGCAAGTTATTTCAATGAGCGGCACTTTTTCTTCTCTAATTTTACCAAGCCCATATATGGTAATAAAAGCTTTTCTAGAGAGTATCATGAGAGGTGAACTCCTAAATGAAACGATGTACTCCTTAATTATCATTTTAGAAGGTCTTTTTATAGGTACTTTTTTTGCATTTCTTTTGGCTTTAGCTTCAATCAGGTATAAGATTATGGAGGATTTCGTTGAGACTTTAATAGCCATAGCCCATCCTCTTCCTGGAATTGCACTTTTGCCTTTAATTATACTATGGTTTGGCACTGGGCGAACTTCTGTAGTGTTTGTTATTATTCATTCTGCTTTATGGCCAATACTTTTAAATACTACAACTGGGTTTAGAACTATACCTAGGATTTTTACAGATGTAGGACATAACCTTGGGGTAAGAGGCATTCATCTAATTAGTACCATATATATTCCTGCCTCCATGCCATTTATAATCTCCGGACTTCGAATTGGCTGGGCAAGAGCTTGGCGGGCTTTAATAAGTGCCGAAATGATATTTGGCGCAGTTGGAGGAAAAGGGGGTTTGGGCTGGTACATATTTAAGCAAAGAGTATTTATGGATACCGCGGGAATGTTTGCAGCTTTAATCATAATCGTGATAATAGGAATGTTGGTGGAAGATCTTCTTTTTGAAAGGCTTGAAGCAAATACGATAGAAAAATGGGGAATGACAGTAAAATGAATGATTTTTTAAAAGCTGTAAGTATAAGTAAAACATATTTAAATGAGAATAAAAAGCTGAAGGTATTAGAAGATATAAGCTTTTCTATAGGGAAGGGAGAAATATTGTGCATATTAGGAGCCTCAGGCTGCGGAAAATCTACATTGCTCAGAGTGATTGGCGGTTTTGAAAGAATTGATAAGGGTGAAATACTTATTTGCGGGAATAAAGTATTAAAACCTTCTGCAGATATGGTCATGATATTTCAAGATTATAATCAACTTTTTCCTTGGATGACAGTTCTTGAAAATGTTTTATTCCCTTTAAAAGTAAATAAAATAGGAGCTTCTGCTATGCAAAGGATAGAAATATCTATAGAATATCTCAAATTGGTAGGATTGGAAGATTTCAAGAATTATTATCCTCATCAGCTATCAGGAGGTATGAAGCAAAGAGCAGCTATAGCCAGAGGGCTGGCATTAAAGCCATCAGTTCTTCTTATGGATGAGCCCTTTGGCAGTCTTGATGCCATTACTAGGAGTAATTTACAAAATGAGCTATTAGATATTTGGCGAAAAACAGAAGTGACAATTGTTTTTGTTACTCATGATATTAATGAGGCGCTGGCGCTTGGGGATAATATTATAGTAATGGATAAAACTCCAGGGCGTATAAAGGAAAGAATAAAGAATTTTCAAGAAAGGCCGAGAAATAGGAGAAGTGATGAGTTTTTAGATTTATATGAAAAAATATATTCAATGCTAGATGTACAGATCTAGGACATAACCTTATAAATTTTTATAAACCAGGGCCTTGTGTTTATGTATCTCACTATTCTGACTCCATAGAAGCCATCGGTAAATTCATATACCTTTTTACAATGATTGTTTATAAAATCTTTCATTTCATCATGATAATCAGGAGTACCATATATTACATCCCATTTTGGAGTGGATTCATAAATAAAATCCATTTCCTCAGGATATATAATATATTTTATATCATTATTTTTGATATAGTCTTCAAAGCTCATGCCATGCTCTTTTAGATAAGCTAAATTTCTAAAATCATATAGCTTACCATTTTCAAAATAATAATCTGCATTTAAATTAGCAAGGACGTTGTCACGAGGGCTAACAATTTTTGATATATTTTGTATATAATCACCATAGGAGTTTTGGCTGTAGGGAAGGTAGTTAAGCCATATACCTAAAACCAATACAGCTAGTGATATGCTTATTGCCGCTACCCGATAGAGGTGATTCAAGCTTTGTATTACATAAATGAATAGCAAGTAGAAAAATGGGAAAAGAAATATAACACTTGTTTGATTATACCGACCAATAAAGATTATGCCTATATTGATTGCAATGATAGATAATAAAGTTCTTGAAATTGAATCCTTAACTTGTTTATCTTTCTCATAATACAGCTTTATAAGACTCATAAAGAATACCAGGGGGAATAAGAAAAATTGAAATTTGATATTTGGCGTATAATACGTTCCGCTAACCCCATAGTAGAGCTTTAGATAAAAGTCTTTTACTTGAGCAAGTTTTGATGATAGAGGATTAAAAACATCAAACTCGTTTCCATAAGAAGAATAATTGTGAATGAAGTTTGGGTCGAAGCTAAAGCTCAAGAATATAAAGAAGATAGCGAAAACAGCTGTTGTAAAGGTGAAGGCTGCAAGGTTTTTCATGCTATATCTTTGTTTTGTCAAGATGCTTGTTAAGTAGATAAGACCAAAAGGCAATGCAATAATAAAGCTGTTGGGATGAATACCTATGCTAAGTCCTATGATAATGCCTAACAGGATATCATCCTTAAGACAAGCCATCGTTTTCCTCTTAAGGATAAACCAAAAACCAAAACACAGCATGAAAAGTATGATTATTTCCTGTCTGGCAAAATGAGAGGCATAAACAAACTGTGCATCAGCTGCCAATAATGCGGCTGTAAAAAAAGCCCAAGGCTTTGAATGAAAAATAAGAAGACTTATTTGATAAATAAGAAAAAGAGATGCCATTCCAAAAATAAGGGAAATAAGTCTGAAAGTAAAAATATCATACCCAAGGATCTTTATAAAAAAAATTTGTATGCTGTGAAAGAGTATTTTTATTGCATGAGGGTTTCTTATCTTTAGATCAAAGAAGGTTTCTGTTACAGAAAAATCTTTTTTCTCTAATATATTTCTAGAAAGACCACTTAGCCATGATTCGTCAGAATGTACAAAAGGGAAAGCAGTTAAGGTAGAAACACTAAGGATTATATATAAAAGAAATAGAACATACATATACTTTTTTATTAGGAACTGTATTAATCCATTCATATAAGTGCCTCCATTTTTAGTTTCCTGCAAAGCAATTATATCATGATTATTCAGATGCTTAACATATCAAATAATTTGATGCAGTATATAAAAGTCTTATACCGCTTAGGCTAGCTGCTCTATTATAATAAAGTTAATGATTGTATCATATTTAACAAATTAAGATTGATAGGGGGAAAAGCTATGAAACAGGTATGGAGAGTATGGCTTTTATTTGTACTTCTCACATCGATTGTTATGTTTTTGGCAGGTTGTAGCGCTACAAATGCTGCTGATGAAGGACAATATATAATTGATGCAAAAGCTTTATCAGACTATGTAGGAAAAGCTGAGTCGGTTATTGTAGACATGCAAAAGCCAGAAGACTACGCAAAAGCTCATATAGCTGGAGCAGTAAATATTACACTGGAGAATATCGTTATAAACCAGCCAGTCCCAAATATGTTAGCACCGAAAGATCAAGTAGAAAAGATTCTTGGAGCTAACGGAATATCTAATCATTCAATGGTATTGATATACGATAACAACAAAAATATGGAGGCCGCACGACTTTGGTGGACTCTAAAAATGTATGGGCACGATAATGCAAAGGTAGTAAGCGGAGGAATAAAAGCAATAGAAGATGCAAACCTTGAGCTTACAGCGGAAAAGACATCAATTGCTTCGGTGAGCTATACAGCTAAGGATAAGGATATTAAGTGGCTGGCAGCAATAGATGAAGTAAAACTTATAGCAGAAAATCCAAGTGATAAAGTGATACTTCTTGATACAAGATCGCCAGAGGAATATGCAGAAGGTTATATAGGTAATGCAGTATTATATAATTTTGAAGAAAATAACTTTAAAGATGCCACCTATAAGCCTGTAGACCATATAAAAATTCAATATATTGAAAATAAAATCACGCCAGATAAAGAAATAATAATGTATTGTAAAACATCAGTAAGAGCAGCACAAAGCTTTTTAGCACTTTATAATGCAGGATATAGAAATCTAAAAGTATACGATGGGGCATGGCTGGAATGGGATTTAATTCAAAACCCAATTGAGCCTGAAGTCATAGCAGCGCCTGAAGAGCCTGTAATTGATACAACGCCTGCATCAGAGGAGAAAACAGAAAAAAAGACAAATACAGAAGAAAAGCCTAAAACACCTGAGAAAAAGCCTGATACTAAGCCTGCAGAGCCATTGAAAAAGCCAGAAAAGAAACCTGCAGCACCAACTCCTCCAGTAGAGTCCAATAGCCAAGATGCATCCTGAGCACCACAATAGTGAAAGGTTTTACTATATTTTGCTATGACATTCACGAAAGGATTTATGAAAAATAACCATATTTATATATAAGATTATCTTATGCAGCATAAATAAAACAATATATGTATCCATTGTTTCTATTGATATAATTAATATGACAAAAAAATAACACTATTATAAATAAGGGAGGAAAACCATATGATTTCAAGAAAAGTTAAAATTTTATCGATGTGTTTAATTGTTGCGCTGGTTTTTGGATTGTTTGGATTCACCAGTTCTGTACTGGCAGCCCCAGCAGCACCAAAAGCAACCGTTGTGACTGCAGTGAATGGGTATTTTGCAAATATGCCAGGGGACATATATAAGATTAGTGA
>JAUQXG010000516.1 GCA_030834765.1 Lutispora sp. | reverse complement strand
TTAAGAGCGGCGCAAGAAATGCCTGATCAATATCGGGACTTACTAGTTCGTGTTGCAGGATATAGTACTCAATTTGTAAATTTATCTAAAGAAGTGCAAGAAGCAATCATTGCAAGAAACGCACACGAAAGCATGTAGGTTTTATATGGAAGATCGGGATGAAAAAGGCTGGGTTTCACAAATACAAAGCTTTTCAGTCAATGACGGCGAGGGAATACGGACAACCATATTTTTGTCCGGCTGCCCCCTAAGGTGCAAATGGTGCTCAAATCCAGAAACATGGAATTTGAAGGGTGGCACTCTGATGAGCGTAAAACAAGTGATGGATAGAGTAAAAAGAGATGTAATTTTTTTTAGAGAATCAGGAGGCGGTGTAACCTTTTCTGGAGGAGAGGCTACTTCCCAACCTGAATTTTTGGGAGCATTAGTGGATTCCCTATACCATATGGGAATTGGCACAGCTATGGAAACCAGTGGTTATTTTTCTTGGGAAGAGGTTGCATCTATAGTTGAAAAGCTGGACTTTATATTTGCAGACATCAAGCATATGGATGGTGAAAAGCATAAAACATTCACCGGTATGGATAATCGGATTATCCTTGAAAATATTAAGAGAATAGGAGAACTGAAAAAACAAGCAGTCATCAGGATACCTTTTATAAAAGGTATCAATGATGATAAAGAAAATATAAAAGCCACCGCCAAATTCGTAAAAGAATATGTAAAAGAAGGCAAAATAGAGATCCTTCCCTATCATAATTTGGGAGAGCATAAATATAGGGATTTAGGATTAGAAAAATATATAAATATATATGGCACCCCTTCAAAGCAGGAAATAGAAGCAGCAAAACAAATCATTGTTGCCGAAGGGGTAAAAACAATAAACTATTAGGTGTCAGGCAGGGCAAAGCTAAGCTTTGTCTGATCCCACTTAGACTCTTATTGGAGGTATTATATGGACAATCAGTCCTACAAAGATTCACAGTTTAGAAATGGGATTACATCAGGCATTCCTATTATGATAGGCTACCTGCCAATTGCTATGGCCTTTGGTATGCTTGCAAAGACTACTGGTATATCCATGCTTCAAAGTTTTATGTTTTCAGCCTGTGTCTATGCAGGTGCCAGTCAGTTTATGGCATTGAACATGATCGCTGTCGGTGCCGGCCCAGGAGAAATAATATTAGCTACTCTTTTAGTAAATTTTCGCCATTTTCTTATGAGTGCTTCACTTGCAGCAAGAATAAAAGCAGATATTAAGAAATATGTACCTTTTATCGCATTTGGGAACACTGACGAGGTTTTTTCTATCATATCGCTTAAAAGCGAAGAACCAACTAAGGAGTTTATGCTGGCATTGGAGCTTATGGCTTATGCCTCTTGGGTAGGAGGAACCGTATTAGGCTATTTTGTAGGTGAGCTGCTGCCTCCTGTTATAGGAGATAGTATGCCTATCGCTTTATATGCAATGTTTATTGCTATATTAACTCCTGAAGTTAAAAAGTCCATAAAAGCAGCAGCATTAGTCCTCCTATCAGGAGCACTAAACACATTCCTTGGATACATGAATGCATTACCAAGTGGCTGGAATATGATTGTAGCCATATTGATTTCATCGACAATTGGCGTATATATGTTCAGAAAGGAGGATGAGGTGGATGAATAAAATAATTCTTATTATAGCAGGAATGACACTTGTAACTTATATTCCCAGGTTATTACCATTTTTTATTGTATCCAGCTCAAAACTTCCTCGAAAGGTAAGTCGGTTTTTAAAATTAATACCTTATACGGCATTAGGAGCCCTTATCATACCAGGTGCATTTACTGCAATACCTCAAATGCCTTTGGCTGCGATTTTGGGCGTGGGTTTTGCTTTTATATATTCATGGCTCAAAGGAGGTATCATTATACCGGTATTTGGCTCTGTAGCTATGGTGCTTCTACTATTGATCGTGAAATAATGTTAAATGGAGATGAAAAGAATAGCTGATAATTATTTGAAAGTTGAGAAATTATAGTTCTCAACTTTCATTTTTTGTACTATACTGATAATGGTGTTGTTTTTACAGTAGGACAACGAGGAAATAAAGAGGTGGACAAGGATTGGATTCTAAAATAGAAGAATTTCAAAATAGGATAGAACAGTTAAATAGTGCTGCTAATAATATGGCACTCAATGATCCTAAGAAAGCTTTGTCCTTAAGCGAAGAAGCCCTAGAACTTTCAACAAGAATTAAATTTGATTATGGCATAGCAACCAGTTATTTGATCATGGGCTATGCATATAGAAGTCTATCAAGGTATAGTGAATGCATGGAAGTGATGTTAAAAGCTTTTGATATATTTGATAAAATAGGAGATCAGGATGGCATTATGAGATCCTTGAATATGCTGGGAGCTAGCTACTTCTATTTTGGCAGATATGAACAAGCTCTTGAGTATTTCAATAAAAGCCTGAGAATAGCAATAAGCACTAATCTTGAGACACTTCAATCTTCAATTCTTAACAATATTGGAGAAATAAACAGAGAGCTGCAAAAGTATGAAGAAGCCCTAGAATACTATTATAAAGCACTCATGATAAGCGAAAAGACAGGATATAAAGAAAACTCGGGCATCATATTGATGAATATAGGACATATTTTCAACAGCCTTAACCGAGATGAAGAAGCACTTGACTATTATAATAGAAGTTTAGATATAAGCAAGGAACTGGGAGATAAAGTTACAGAAGGAGAAACATTAAACCGCATTGGGGAAATCCAAGAAAAGATGGACAGGGACGAACTTGCCTTAGCATACTACTACCAAAGCATGAATATACTTGAAGAATGTGAAAATAAGTTTTATCAGATAGAAGTGTTAATTAATTTAGGTGAGTTTTATATAAAAAGGGGAGAATATAATAAGGGAGTAGATTTTCTGCATCGATCAATAGATATTGCAGGGGAGATATCGGACAACCGAAAGATTTACAGTATTCATCTTTCTCTGGCAAATTATTTTTCTAGCAGAGGAGATTACCCCTCAGCTTTGCATCATTATACCAAGTATCATGAAATTGAAAAACAGGTTACTAACGAAAATTTAGGTGAAAAGCTGAAGATGATTACTGTTGAATATAAAGTAGATCAGATTGAAAAAGAATCTGAGATATACAGATTAAAAAACATTGAATTGAAGCGAGTAAATGATAAGTTAGAAGAAAAGGCACAGCTTTTGGCAATTGCAAATGAAAGGCTTAAAGATGAAGTCTCTAAAAGAAAAGAACTGCAAAAGCATCTTGAGGAGGTAAATAAGAAGCTAGAGGTTCTATCATCAGTAGATGAGCTTACAGGTATTCCCAACAGACGTAATTTCAACTATACATTGAAAAAGGAATGGAATCGCTGTATGAGGGAAGAAGTTCCTCTTTCTATAATGGTGATAGATGTTGACTTTTTTAAATGCTTCAATGACAATTATGGGCACATACATGGAGACCGCTGCTTAAGAAAAGTAGCGAGAACACTTAGAAATACTTTGAAGCGGGCTTCTGATTTTATTGGTAGATATGGCGGTGAAGAATTCTGTATTGTTTTGCCTAATGCTGACCATCAAGGAAGTCTTATACTAGCAGAGCATCTTAGAAGAAAAGTGGAGTCCCTGAAGATTATTCATGAAGACTCCAGCATATCATCATATATCACCATAAGCCTTGGAGTAGCTACCATATTGCCTTCAAAGGAGTCAAATTACCATGATCTCTTGAATGCCGCGGATAAAGAACTATATAAATCGAAGAATAATGGCCGCAATATGGTCTCTGGTATAGAGTTATAAGCTTTTAAATAATAGAAAGAAGTATGAAAGATAAATGAGCCGACCTCCAACTGTTAGATTTTTAGGTCTAACTTTTGGGGGTCGGCTCAAAATAAATACTTTCATACTTCTTTTATTTATATTATTGATTCAAATAATTCATCCTTGTAGCTTTCATTGCAAGTTTAACAGCATTATAAACGACTATGGTAATGAAAGTATTAGCAATGGCAGTGGGGAGGACTATAGCAAGAAACAGAACCGTAAATGGTGCCGGCAACCCTACGATAATAAGTGCAGAATACAAAAACGTAGATCCACTTATTATGGTACCTAAAAAGGCGATTATTCCGATGGAAATTTGTTTATATTTAAAACTATCTAATATTTTTATCATAATATATACGGCGATACATGTAACAAGCTTATCTATGATATTGGGTATTTGTCCCCCGGGAAAGGTGGTTGTCATAGCTGTTATGATACCACCAAGAAGTGCAGCTACAATTGTGCTTTGAAAGTCTTTGCTGATAAAAAGTGCAACAAATATGAAGGCTAGCATGAAGTCAAATTTCATGCTTCCTAATAATCCGGGAGTAAGTTGATGCAGTATGAAGCCTATTGCAAGAAGTAATGCAGTTAAAATATTTTTTCTTAAATTCATTTAATCGTTCTCCTTTTAATTTTATAAATTTGAAATACCAACCATCCTCTTCTCCAGTTCACAACATCAACATCACCTCCTAAAAATAATACAAAAAAGCCTTTCATCCCTGTAAAGGGACGAAAGGCTAAGCTTTCGCGGTACCACCCAAATTAGACAATCACATTGTCTCTCTTTAAAGATACGAAGCAAATAGGTATAGTTGCTTGATATCCTGATTCTATAACGTGAATCTTACGACGACAGCTACTGACTCAATAAATTGCGGTTCAATAAATCGAGCTTTCCCATGGCTTCTCACAAGTCCATTCATTGCAAATGCTGTTATCGGGCTCTCACCACTCCCGACTCGCTTTGAATACCATATCGCAATTACTACTCTTGTTCATTGAATTTAAATTGACCTTAATGATACTATTAACTTATGCAAAAGTCAAGAATTTGATATTAAAATAATTAACAAATATGTGTAGTTAA
>JAUQXG010000515.1 GCA_030834765.1 Lutispora sp. | reverse complement strand
TATTCTTCTATCTTAATAAATCTAGGTTTTCTGTTTTCAAATATTGTATAATAGGAAAATTTGTAATCTTTTAAAAGCTTCATCACTTCATGAAACTTATAACCAAGCTGATGAGGATTATGTGAATCAGAGCCGATGGTTATTATTTCTCCTTTTAAGTTTTTATATAATTTTAATATTTCATTGATAGGATGAAAGCTGGAAAGATTATATCTTAAACCTGATGTATTTATTTCTATTCCCTTATTCTTATTTATAAGAGATGAAAGGATATATTCAATTTTTTCCTCGTATTTTTTGTATATAAAACCTTTTTCACCTTGTGAGAGATATCTTCTAAAAACATCGATATGGCCTAATACATCAAAATTATTAAAATAGGTGATACAGTCCATCACATTATCAAAATAAAGGTCTATAGCTTCAGAATCAGATATACCTTCTAAATAATGAAGTCCATACATTTCTTTTCTATTTACGCTATGTATGGAACCTATAATAAAATCAAAATATTTATTATTTAAAAAGCTTTGATTTTGTTCTATAACGTGAGATTGTAATCCTAGTTCTATTCCTTTATATATTTTTAATGCATTGCCATATTTAGTTTTGCATTCATTGATCTGCTTTGAGTAATTTTCATATGAAAAAATATTTTCAATATTACATTCAGTGTTGTCAATATCAATGTGGTCAGTAATACAAATTCCATGAAGTCTTTTCTCTATTGCAAACTTACAAATTTCTTCCATATCTGAATTAGAATCTATAGAAAAACTGGAATGGATATGATAATCGTACATTTAATACTCCTTTCAATTTGAATCTTCGTATTTAGAACCATGCGAAAAAAATTATATTATTATTAAATTAAATAGTAAGAATTACTAAAAGATTAAATATTCAAAACTTAATTATTAGAAAATTCACTTATTAAGGGTGATTAATTGATATCTATTGTAATTTATATATCAATATCATTGTAAATTATTACTGGTATTAATAAAAGTGCAAAAATAATTGCATGTATGCATAATAACTTGCACTTGATATTTATAATTTATTAAATTTTAAAACTATAAATTCAAAATACCGTTAGAAACTATCTATATATCATAATTAATAGACACATTATTGTAAATATTATGAAAAGGGTAGCATTTATAAAGTTGGTATGAATTTTGCTTGTACATATATACAAATATTATTATATGGGGGTTAATTTAATGAGAAAAGATAATGTTAAGGTAATTGTATGGGGCTTAGGCGCTATGGGAAAAGGAATGGTTGAAATGCTTCTCAAGAAAAAGGGTGTTGAAATTGTGGGCATAGTTGGCAGAGGGGCGAAATTGGGTAAAAGTATGTATGAATTCCTTGATGTAGAGAGAGGCGAAAATAAAGATGTTATTATAGGCACCCAAGAAGAAGTACTTACTGAAAAAGCTGCTGACGTTGTACTTATTTGTACTGATTCATTCACTAAAGTTACATTCCCTAAAATTAAATATTGTTTAGAAAGAAAAATGAACGTTATCTCAAGTGCAGAGGAAATGGCATATCCTAAAGCAAAAGAACCTGAATTAGCTGCAGAGATGGACAGAATTGCTAAAGAAAATGGTGTAACTGTATTGGGAACAGGTATTAACCCAGGATTGATTATGGACTTATTGGTTGTTTGCTTAACAGGAGCATGTGTAGAAGTTGAACATGTAACAGCTAGAAGAGTAAATAGTTTATCACCATTTGGACCAGCAGTTATGCATGAGCAAGGTATTGGTATTTCTGTGGATCAGTTCAATAAGGGCTCACAAGATGGGTCTTTAGCAGGGCATGTTGGATTCAATGAATCTGTTACAATGATAGCAGATGCGCTAGGTTGGAAATTAAGCGGAGAAGTAAAACAATCAATGGAACCAATTGTATCAAATGTATATAGAAAAGCTCCCTATGCTGAAGTTCAACCTGGCTTTGTGGCTGGATGTGCAATGAAAGGTTATGGCTATGTTGATGGAGAATTAAAAATCGAAATGGATCATCCACAACAAATAGAGCCAGAATTAGAAGGAACTCATACCGGAGATTATGTAATAATAAAAGGAACACCAAATATAAATATGGCTAATAAACCAGAAGTTCCAGGCGGAATAGGAACAATAGCTATGTGTGTAAACATGATACCTCATGTAATAAATTCTGCGCCAGGATTAAAGACAATGATTGACCTTCCAGTTCCAAGAGCAATGATGGGCGACATCAGAGAATTAATAAATAACTAGTTAATATTTTAACAAGACTTTAGAAGGGCATACATTGTATGTCCTTCTAAACAAGTATAAAGAACTTGAATAAGTCTGCCAATAAAAAGGTAGCTTATTAAAATATAAAGGAAGACAGGTGATTTTTATGAAAGCGATGAAAGGTGATTGGGTACAAATCCATCAGATTGTCTTAAGACCTGAAGAAAGAGCACCCCAAGTTCCAGACGATACAAAGCTAGTTCCTCTTGAGCTTTGGGTAAAAGGCACATTAAGACATGATTCAATCATTGGAGAAGAAGCCGAAATAGAAACAATGACTGGTAGAATTGTTAAGGGGAAAATTATAAAGATAAATCCACCATATGAACATTCATTTGGAGACTTCGTACCTGAATTGCTGAAAATAGATAAACAACTTAAAGAAATCCTTTTCGGAGGTGCGAAAAATGAGTAAAGATTTATCAAACCTAGACATGACATATAGCGCTGTTATGAGCAGAAAAAATGAGATCATGAAAAGTGCAATTGGCATTGATTATTCTACTTTTGAATCAGGTGGAGTAGCTTTTGATTACGAAAGAATGATGAAAGAAGCAGGATATTCCCTAGATGAAATGCAAAAAATCCAATCAAGCACAGGAGTAGGAAATACGCCAATTATTGAATTAAAAAACCTGACTATGCTTGCAAGAAAAATAGCTCCAAAGGGAAAAGGTGCGAGAATTTTTATAAAAGATGAAGCCTGCAATCCTTCAGGAAGTTTTAAAGCCAGAAGAGCAGCAACTGCAGTCTATCATGCAAAAAAACTTGGCTATAAAGGCGTTGTTACAGCTACCAGTGGAAACTATGGTGCAGCTGTAGCTTCACAGGCTGCAATGCAAGGACTTAAATGTATCGTTGTTCAAGAATGCTATGATAGTAAAATGATAGGTCAGCCAGAAATACTTGAAAAGCAAAGAGCATGCGAAGCATATGGTGCAGAAGTTGTGCAACTTTCAGTGGGACCAGAACTCTTTTATACATTCTTAACACTTTTAGAAGAAACAGGCTATTTTAATGCATCTTTATATACACCTTTTGGAATAGCGGGTGTTGAAACATTAGG
>JAUQXG010000514.1 GCA_030834765.1 Lutispora sp. | reverse complement strand
ACTGCTAGTACTGGAGCTAGTATGTCTGAAACATGTGGTATATATAATGTTTGATCTGCTACTGTTTCAATTTCTGTGTTGCCTTCTTTCGCTAATGCAAATACAAAGGCACCTCTTGCTTTTACTTCTTTCACATTGCTTAACAATTTTTCATATAATGCATCTTGTGTCAAAAGTGCAAGGACGATTGTTCCTTTTTCTATCAAAGCTATGGTTCCGTGCTTTAACTCTCCTGCAGCATAGGCTTCTGAATGTATATAGGAAATTTCCTTTAGCTTTAAGGAACCCTCCATTGCTACTGCATAGTCCAATCCTCTTCCTAAGAAGAAAACATCTTTGGCATTGGAGTTTCTTGTGGCAAATTTCTGTAATATATCTTTATTTTCTAATATCTTTTCTACTAGCTTAGGCAACCCTAGCATTTCATTTTTAATATTTGTGATTTCTTCTGGAGAAACTGTGCCCTTTAGGGTAGCCATATGAAGTGCTATGGTATATAGCGCTATCAGCTGTGTTGTATATGCCTTTGTGGAAGCAACTGCAATCTCAGGTCCTGCCCATGTGTATAATACATCATCTGATTCTCTTGCGATGGAGCTTCCTAAAACATTTACAATACTCAATATTCTAGAGCCTTTTTTCTTCGCTTCTTTCAATGCTGCCGAAGTATCTAATGTTTCACCTGATTGACTTATAATGATCGTCAGTGTTTTGTCATCCACTAAAGGACTTCTATATCTAAACTCAGATGCAATATCTACCTCTACTTGTATCTTTGCAAGCTTTTCTATTATATATTTTCCTACCATACCAGCATGATAGGCTGTACCGCAGGCTACTATATATATCTTGTTAAACCTTTCTAAATCTGCTTTCGTAAGCTTTATATCATCAAGCTTGATACCATCGTCAGGCATTATTCTGGATGTCATGGTATCCTTTATAGCTTTTGGCTGTTCATGTATCTCTTTTATCATGAAATGCTCATAGCCGCCTTTTTCTGCTGCCGCTACATCCCAGTTTACTTTAAATATATCTTTTTGAATTTCTTTGCCCTCTTCGCTTAGGAAAGTAATTTTGTCTTTTGTTATGACAGCTAGCTCATTCTCACCAAGCAAATAGATGTCTCTGGTGTGAGCTAGTATTGCTGGTATGTCTGAAGCGATGAAATTTTCACCTTTACCTAAGCCAACGATCAATGGATTTTCTTTTCTGATGCATACCATTTTATCTGGCTCTTTTTTACTTATTACTGCAAAGGCATAAGAGCCTCTTATCTTTTCTAAAACCGATTGTACGGCTTCAACTAAATCACCTTCATAAAAATAGTCTATATAATGGGCTAAAACTTCTGTATCTGTTTCTGATATAAAGGTGTAGCCTTTCTCTATAAGAAATTCTTTGATTTTCATATAGTTTTCTATGATGCCATTATGGACTACTGCAATATCACCAGATACATTTGTATGCGGATGTGAATTCACATCCGAAGGCTCTCCATGTGTAGCCCATCTTGTATGTCCTATTCCAAGGTTCCCATTTAATGTTTCACTCTTTAAATGTTCTTCTAGTATCGCTAGTCTCCCTTTATATTTCCTGACCTCTATATTTTCATTTTCATAAATTGCAACTCCAGCTGAATCGTAGCCTCTGTATTCCAGATTTTTTAAGCCTTCCATCAGCACAGGTACGGCTTTCTTGTCACCAATATAGCCTACTATTCCACACATATTCTGTCTCCTCCTAAAAATTCGCTCTTTTCGATTTATTTGTCCCAACAATCACTTGTCGGATTTGTAAATCTCTATCGACTCTGAGCAAGCCGCAGGGTACCCGCCGATCATTTCGATAAACCCCGTCCTCGTCAACTAAGTATAACAACAAACTTAGTCCTGGCGCTTTTTACTACATTGTCGTTTATTCCAATCTCTACACTCTTACATATATCACCTCCTCTACCATTCTATTATGTTTAAAGCCTTTTTGCAAGCTTGCTAAAAATAGCTCATAATATTCTATGTGAAAAAAAGAAAAAGTACCACTTTTGTGATACTTTAAATTCATAACCTTATCCAGACATCTATAACATCTTTTTTTCTATTAAAGCTGCCAATTTTTGTGCATCTTCTAAAAGCTCGGCTTTGTTTTCTCCTTCTAGCATCACTCGGACTAAAGGTTCTGTGCCAGAAGGGCGAATAAGAACTCTGCCTCTATCCATCAGCTTGTTTTCCAGTTCCGAAATAGTTTTCTTTATCTCAGGGTCTTCCATATAACTATTTTTATTTTCGTTATTGATCTTTGCATTTACCAGCACTTGAGGAAGTTCTGTTACAATAGAAGCTAATTCTGAAAGCTTCTTATTGCTTTCTTTCATAACCGCAATAAGCTGCAATGCAGTCAAAAGCCCATCTCCTGTGGTATTGTGTTCAAGGAAAATGATATGACCTGACTGTTCTCCACCAAGTATATAATCGCTTTTTAGCATTTCTTCCAGAACACTTCTATCACCAACATCAGTTTTGATAAAACCAATCTTTTCTTTCCTTAGGGCTATATCAAGCCCCATATTGCTCATTACTGTTCCTACAACAGTATTATTCTTCAATAGGTCTTTTTCTTTTAAATGTTTTCCGCATATAGCAAGCATCGTGTCACCATTTACGATATTGCCTTTATTATCAACTGCGATCAGTCTATCGGCATCACCGTCAAAAGCGAGACCAATATCTGAACCTGTATCGATCACTAGTTTCTGCAATATTTCTGGATGGGTCGATCCGCATTTTGCGTTGATATTCTTGCCATCAGGTTTATTGTTTATTACTGTTATTTGCGCTCCTAAATCAGCTAATACGGATGGAGCCGCAATGTATGAAGCACCATTTGCGCAGTCTACAGCAATTTTCATTCCTCGAAGATTTACATCTATGGTCTTTTTGAGGAAATCTATGTATGCATGGACTGCATTATCCATCTCAATCTTTTTGCCAATCTCTGCACCTATGGGATTTTTTATATTGTCATCATTATCAAAAATTAGATTTTCTATTCGCTCTTCTAATTCATCTGATAATTTAAAGCCTTTATTGTTGAAAAATTTAATTCCATTATATTCATATGGATTATGTGAGGCAGATATCACTACTCCTGCATCCAGTCCATAATGTCTAATCAAATAAGCTACCGCTGGAGTAGGCTGTACTCCTAGTACAATGGCTTCTGCTCCCATTGAGCAAATGCCAGCAACCAACGCTGATTCAAGCATATCTCCGGAGATTCTTGTATCCTTGGCTATGGCAATCCTAGGTCTATGGTGAGTTTCGTCCGTGAGC
>JAUQXG010000513.1 GCA_030834765.1 Lutispora sp. | reverse complement strand
CAGTGGTTGGAATAAAATTTGATTCAGAAAACAGACGGATGAGCTTTATGATTGTATTACCGTACCGTTGATATTCTTCCTCCTTTAAATATTTCAGAGCCTCCGCATCACATGCAATTTCGCAGTCTTCATGGATTTTATAAAAAGCATACCAAATGAGCGGATTAAAAAAATAGATAATCTGCAAGCAGGTAAGCAGCCAGTTGACTGCGATATCTTTCCTTTTGCAGTGCGATAATTCATGCAGAAAGATATATTTGATTTCATCGTCGCTCAGTTGCTTCATATAGGACTCTGAAACCAAAATACAGGGATTGATCAAGCCGTACAACGCCGGTGTCCTTGTTTTTTTGGATGTCAGGACCGGTATTGTGTGCCGAATGTCTAAAATCCTTTTGCAGCTTTCAAGAATGCTCTCAATTCTTATATCCCTTAATGGGGTATAGCGGCGGCGGACGTTCATGGCAAAAGCGACGTTTATACAAAAGATATACAAAGTTAATATAATAATGCCGCCCAACCAGAAAAATGCTGCAATTTTGATCATGGAACCGGATTCCGAATGATTCACGCCGCTGTCAGCCATATCCCTATTAGGAATGATGTTGCCTGAGGGATTCTTCCCAGTGTCATCCTGAGCCTGATTATCGGAAGGCTGTGCATTGTCTGTGGTTTCATCTAGAATAATGGTCTCAGGCAGACCGGTCTGCATACGTGTGAATGTTTCAGCAATCGGAAGGTTGATTCTTTCAGCTGTGGAATAAAATACATTATAAATACTAAAAGAGCTTTCCGGCTCAAAGGGTATGATCAATCGGATAAGCAGGAGAATCCATATATAGTAATGCCACTTCGGGCTCAAAGCTCTGTGAAATATCTTCTTCAGCATCAACAGGAGAAGAATTAATACGCTCGCCGTGGCAGCTAGATAAATAATCGCCTTAAATAGCCAAACTAAAAAATCCGTTCTGATCACCTCCTTTTCTTTTGGGAATCGAGTAATGCTTGAAGATCATCAATATCTTTTTCGGACAGATTTTCGGCCTTAATAAAATTGGACAGCAGCATATTCAAGGAACCATTAAAGCATTTTTCCAAAAAAGTCTCTGCTTCCTGTTTTATGCATTCTTCTTCTGAAACAGCCGCAGAGTAAGAATAGTATGTTTTTTCTTTTTTTGTAGCAACCGCGCCTTTTGCAACCAGCCTTCTGAGCAGGGTATGTATTGTTTTTGGGTTCCAATTTGTCTCTGTTATAAGTTGTTCAATAATTTCACTGCTTGCTATGGGAGACCGGTCCCATAAAACTTTCATTACCTTCCACTCTGCATCTGATATATTATTCATATATAATCACCCCTCGTATTACGGTTGTAGTACGAATTACATATTACAACTGTAATACCATTTCGTCAATAGTAAAGTTTACCATGCACTTTGGAACAAGTTATTTCACGGCTCTTATAATGATGAAATCAACACCTATATCTTATCAACATTTCAGGATGGCAAATCTCTTGTACCCTCCTGAAATTGTAGTGCTCAAAAATTAAGCAGAGTCCCTAAAGTGGCACTCTGCTGATGGATAAACACAATTGTATATAGCATGCCTATAGAATTATGGATATATATGGTAAATAATTCTCGTTAGACTATGCATAATCATTCAAAGGCTATATAAAGACCTATTTTTATGCTAGTTTTTCGGAGGTTTCCCTGGCACGTCAGTTAGTCAGTTATTGCAGGTTCATATAGTATTATCCTTTATGTGGGACGAGGGGGACAGGTACCTTATCCCAATCTTTGCTTATATCCCAATCAATAATGAATATAGAAACCGCAGTCAGAGCGGTGGGGCGAACCGTACCATAAGTAACCCCAAAACCAAAAATTGGTAATATAATAATTATAAAAATGGTGTCTAGGCACTGGATATCATGCTTATCTGAATCCAGTGCCTGTTCTATTTTTTGATTATACAGAATGTGAAAACTTCTCTGATTCTCTGTAATGGCTGTGAATAAAGCCTAATTTGCTGTATAAATCCAATGATGATTCATTTGAATTTGCAAAAGACAAATACATATTATACTCTTGTACTTTTTTAATTGCTGTTATCAAGGTTGCTTCAAGAATTTTGGTTTTATTTGCGTTTTCGGTTACAGAAATCATATAGATACCACAAGCATCATCGAATAGCCTTAAAAAGGCTGCGGTAGAAGAGGGCTCTCCGTTAACCGTTCCTAAAATCAGCTTGAATTCATATTCTTTATCAGTCACAATCCTCATGACCTTTTCAATGAAATCCAATTTTTCATCACTCTTGATATCTAATCCTTCTGCAAGAGTAGCACACCAAATAAGCTTTTCTTCTATAGTCTCAGCAACCTCGATTTGGAAGTTTTCTGGGATTAATATGTTGTTGGTTGCTTTATTATTAAGAATGTACATGCAATTAAGCTTTTTTGTGGTGGTTGCTAATTGTTCTCTGGCTATTTCAATAGCTTTTTCAAACTTTTTGTCACATTCATCATGTAAATCGATTAGCTCTTTCGGAGTCCCTGAAATTATTCCAAACCAATCAGTATAAATCTCATCATGTATAAACCCACATTTTCTTGCAAGTCCCGGAGACATTTCATTTTCATCAACAATTGTAAGAAATGGTGTACCGCCTGATTTTAATATCTTGTTTGCAAGATCGATGGTAACTTCTTCTGCATATCCTCTTCCCCTGTATTCCTCCTTAGTATACATAATACCCATTGAATTATCATTATGAATAAGCACCCATGAAGCAATATCGCCGTCAACATATATTGCAGAAGAGGGTCTGTTTACTATATCGTCCTTTATTCTACTAAGGCTTGTTTCGTCCTTATATGTGTAATAATGGTTTATAATTTCTGCATCCTTTATATCAATTGATTTCACATGACTTTTTATTCGGTTTAAATCAACTTCTTTTACTGGAAGATAATAAAGTGCATTTAAGCTCTCCCAATTAACGATGAATCTACTCCTTATCTTTTCTGCGATAGGTCTGTATATTGCCCTAAATCCATAGAAGCCATCCTTATACAGTGTATCAAGAACTTCATTGAGGAAATCATCATTTTCGGTGTATAAGCTGCTGAAATAATCTTTTCTTGCTACTACTCCGGTAGGGTGAGCTTCGTTATCAACATATACCTCTGCATCGGATACATTTTCTAAAAACCCGATCAAGTTAAGATTAATAATCTTGTTCTTATTCAAAAATTCATAGATTGGTTTTCCCAAGCTTGTTTTAATTATCATATTTATGTCCATGCTGAACAAGCTTCGCTTGTTTTAGTTGTACTAAGGCAAACTTTATTCGCACTCCATTGAAATGTCTAGCATGGACCCGGCACCTCCTTCAATT
>JAUQXG010000512.1 GCA_030834765.1 Lutispora sp. | reverse complement strand
ATTTTGAATCTACGCTTTTATTAATATTTATTCCACAGAAATTATATAGTAATACAAAGGCTGACCACCATGATGCATTTCTATCTCACAATCACTATACTTTTTCTGAATATAATCTACCAATGTTTTTGCCTCTTTTTCTTCAATATCATTCCCATAGTATATGGACACCAAAGAAGAACTTTCATTGATCATCTCATCTATAATCTTCTCACTAACATCCGAAATACGAGGCCCCACTTTAGATATTTTTCCATCAATAATTCCTAAAATATCTCCTTCTTCAATATCTTTTCCATCAAAATTCGAACTCCTTACTGCATAAGTAATCAGCCCTGTTTTTACATCAGATATTGCTCTTTCAATTTTTCTAATATTGTCTTCTGGAAGCTTATCAATATCTACTGCCATTAAAGCAGAAATACCTTGTGGAATTGTCTTAGTCAAAGCTACTATTACATTTTTATTTGAAAGACTTTTCGCTTGATTGGCAGCCAGAATTATATTCCCATTATTCGGAAAAATAATAATATTTTCTGCATGAATCGTATTAATACTATTGAGGATATCTTCAGTACTCGGATTCATTGTTTGTCCACCTTCAATTACAACATCAGTTCCTAGGTCTTGAAAGATGCTGGATATTCCTTCACCCATAGCCACTGCTATAAAGCCATATTGCTTCATCTCAATGGGTGTTTCTATATCCTCTTTATCAAAAACAATCAACTGCCTGTGCTGCTCCCTCATATTTTCTATCTTAATCTTGGATAATTCGCCTCTTTCTAATGCTTTTTCTAATATTTTACCAGGATTGTTTGAATGTATATGTACTTTGACAATATTGTCATCGCCCACAACTACAATTGAATCCCCTAATTCAGCTAATTGATTCCTAAATGCATTTACATCTACACCATTTGCTTTCAAAAAGAATTCAGTACAGTATCCAAACATAATCTCTTGTTCATCCATATGGAAATTTATTTCTTCTGTTTCAGTCTCTAATATATCTGATTTTTCACTTACTTCAATTATTTCTTCTGTCCTTAAATAATTGTACATACCTTCAAAAATATATATTAATCCTTTGCCACCCGCATCAACTACGCCTGCCTGTTTTAATACAGGAAGCATATCTGGAGTTCTTTCCAATGTTTTATTTGCTTTTTCAATAGTCCTCTCTAGGAGCAATTCTATGCTTGCACATCCTACAGCGGCTTTTACAGCATATTCAGCACTCTCTCTAATAACTGTTAGTATTGTGCCTTCAGTTGGTTTCATCACAGCTTTATATGCTGTATTTGAGCCTTCCATAAATGCATTAGCTAATGATGTACAGTCAATATTTTCAACTGACTTAAGCCCTTTTGCAAAACCTCTAAATATTTGGGATAATATAACCCCAGAATTGCCCCTCGCGCCCATCAAAGAGCCATTGGCAATTGCATCAATTATTGAAAATACATCGTCTTTCTTTGTATTTTTTACTTCTTTAACTGCGGAGCTCATTGTTAAAGACATATTTGTACCAGTATCTCCATCAGGTACTGGGAATACATTCAATGCATTTACTAAATTTTTATTATTATCAAGGTTATTGGCTCCTGATATGATCATGTTTTTTAATTTTTTGCCATCAATATGTTGAACCGCCAAAATACGAACCTCCTTATACGAGTTACACTCTTACACCTTGTACATTTATAATTACTCTTTTCACTTTCAGCCCAGTAAACTTTTCTAACGAATATTTAACTTTGCTTATTATATTATCTGCAACTGTAGAAATTCTTGTCCCAAACTCAACTATTATATATAAATCAATTACTATTTCTTCGCCTTCAGCAGTTACTTTTACACCTTTGCTTAAATTTTCTCTTTTAAGCAATTCTACAATACCATCTTTTGCATTTTTCGAAGCCATACCAACTAATCCATAGCATTCTATCGTTGCTAATCCTGCTAAAGAAGCTAGTACTTCTTCAGATATATATATTTCACCAAACTCTGTCTTGATTTTCGCTGGCATCGTATCTCCTCCCATTTTATTTATATTTTATATTATATACCAATATTCTTCAACAAATAATAAAATAGCTAGATAAATTATATTATATTTTAATATAAAATAATTAGCAATATTATTTAACATTTTATTGCCAATGATATATTCATGTGTTAAAATGTTATTGCTTTAATAAAAGTTGAATAGTGTATTACCGAAGGAGGTGTATATATATGGCAAGACGTTGCGAAGTGTGTGAAAAGGGTGTAATTTCAGGAAACAAAGTGAGTCACTCAAATAGACATAGCAGAAGAACATGGTTACCAAACATCAGAACTGTAAGAGCTATTGTTAATGGTACACCACAAAAACTAAATGTTTGCACAAGATGCTTAAGATCTGGAAAGGTTGAAAGAGCTATATAATAAAGCGCGTTATGCGCTTTTTTATAATGCTAAACAATAAAAAGAACTTATTAAATAATTCATATTACTCAATAAACTTTTATTAGCAGCCGTAAAAAATGATAATTATTAAAGGCATTCATTTTTTTTTAATATTAAACTGAAGCCTTTTTTATTTTTCAACATTTTGTTAATAAATAAATTCCTGAACAAATGAGCAATATTGCAGAAAAAAATATCCAACCCACTCTAGGAACTATTACAGCTAGCATTATCCCTGCTCCGATTGACAAAACTAATAAGCCCAAGAATCTTTCCTTTTTTCTCCCTACCACCATATTCACCCCCAACTAATTATAAAAGCTATTATATAATAAATACGCCAGTATTATAAATAGTGCTATAAATGATATATTCCAAATGAATAAGGGAATATACCTAGATATTGTAAAAATTCCTAAAAAGATAAGTATTGTCCTGGCGGTTCTTCTATATGTATATTTCATCATGATATCCCCCCAAACAAAAAACCTTTACATCATATAATACTCATGTAAAGGTCTCTTTGATACTATTTATTTAAAGAAATTTCTATTATTTAATCTCTTGATTTGATGACTAAAAGATATCCTTTTTCAATAGTAATATTGATTTCATTTCCTATAAAGTAATTACTCACTCCATATGGATTTCCAATTTCCATCAATGCTTTTTTCAGTTCATAACGTGAACCGACTATCGTCACACCTTCTACTCTTTCACTGATTGGTAATAACGAGATTATTTCACCTTTTTCTCCAAGGATTGTTAGCTCACTATCCATTAAATATATTTCATTATTTTCGTCAATCATTCTTATGATTTTTCCTTTATCGATACCCATCTTAAGAAGAGAAATATTAGCAAGCATATGGTCGATTCTATTTCCAGTAGCTCCAATTAATATGATCTCATTTGAAAAATGTAATGCATATTCTATGCATATCTGTGTGTCTGTTTTATCTTTATCAGATGGAAACTTAATAATTTTTACATCTATTGAATTATAATAATCTATATATTTCTTTGATATAGAATCAAGATCCCCAATAATCAAGTCCGGTTTTATTTTCATTTCAAAAGCATGCCTGCTTCCACCGTCTGCACAAATAATATAATCCGAAGTCTCAATTATAGCATTGAAAAATGTATAGTCTTTTATTAACCCACTACAAATAATAATAGTTTTCATATTACTTGGTACTTTCTTTCATCATCCTGATTGTTTCTTTTATATCTTTTGAGTTATATATAGCAGATCCAGCTACAACAACATCAACACCAGCAGAAACAATTTCATTTATATTGTCTAGATTCACCCCACCATCCACTTGTATCAGTGTTTTCAGCCCATATAGGTTTATTAATTCTTTTAGCTTCATAATTTTATTTATGGACCCTTCTATAAACTTCTGACCACCAAACCCTGGGTTAACACTCATAATAAGCACTAAATCTAGGTCACATAAGATGTCCTCAACTATGGATACTGGTGTTGCAGGATTTAGTGCCACTCCAGCCTTAATACCTTCTTTTTTTATCATTTGAATTGCCCTATGAAGGTGATGCGTTGACTCAGCATGTATCGTAATTAAGTCAGCCCCACTTTCCACAAAGTCTTTTATATACATTTCCGGATTTTCTATCATTAAATGAACATCAAAAATCAGCTTACTATGTTTTCTTATGCTTTTTACAACAAGTGGACCTATGGTAATATTAGGTACAAAATGTCCATCCATCACATCAATATGCAAATAATCTGCTCCAGCTTCTTCAACTATTCTAATATCATTCTTTAAATCTGCAAAATCTGCAGACAAAATTGAAGGTGCAATTTTAATCAATTTCAGTACCTCCTATTGTTTATCAATTCTTGTAAGAAAATCTTATAATACTCATATCTAACTTCAGAAATTTCCTCGTTTTCCACTGCATTTTTAATTGCACAATCTCGCTCATTCACATGCATGCAGCCTGTGTATCTGCAATTCATATGTCTGGAGAACTCAGGAAATAAAAGTTGAAGTTTTGATGGCTCTAAATCAACTAAATCTAAAGAGCTAAAGCCAGGTGTATCTAAAACCATACCACCATTTTCTAGCTTCATCAACTCTGCATGACGGGTAGTATGGGTTCCTCGTTCTATTTTTTTACTTAAATCTCCTATTTTTAAACCTAATCCTGGTTCAATGGAGTTAAGCAATGAAGATTTCCCTACGCCTGATGATCCGGCAAAAACCGTAATTTTATCCTTTAAAGAATCTTTTAATTCGGTAATCCCTTTATTCATTTTCACACTAGTTTCAATGATGCGATAAGGGATACTTTCCAGCATTGTTACAACACTTTTATAATCGGCATGATCGTCAAGATCAATTTTGTTTATACATATGATAGAATATATATTTGAATACTCCGAATAAACAAGCAGCCTTTGCAATAGTTTCATATTGATGTCAGGTTTTTGGGCTGCAAAAACAATCACCGCTTGATCAATATTTGAAACTGCAGGCCGAATCATTTGATTTTTCCTTTTATGAATATTTATTATATAACCTTGATTGTTCGTTTCATCTTCTTCTATATCAACAAGATCTCCAATTAATGGTGTAATCTTATCTTTTCGGAATTTTCCTCTGGCCCTGCATTCTACAATATTACTTCCAGTGTCTACATAGTAAAATCCGCCTATCCCTTTCATAATTAAACCCTGATTCATAATCGACCTCCATTAAAACGTATATTCCAAAGTATTAAAAATGCTATCTCCTATAAAAACCTGAAAAATAGCATTACCGGTGCCGCTTATAGGAATCTGTATAGGGCTATCTGTGGAACTGTGCACTTTTTTATAAATTTCTTTGTTTTGATTCCCTTGAATCTGAATAACTGTTATTGTAACATTATTTAAACCGCTAGGTAGATTCACTCTTAATTTAGTCTTGTTTTCCACTATATCAGGATCAGCCTTGCCTTTGCTCACTACAAAATCCACTAGGCTTTTTCTCGTCACTTCACTGCTGGATGGAATACTTTGATTGATTATCGTGTCTTTTTGATACTGCTCACTATTTTCATAGGTTATATTCCCTAAAATCAAATCCTTTATAATCAAATCTCTCTTCACTTCTTCAATACCCGTACCTATATAGTTTGGCATAAAGAACTTCTCTGGTCCACTGCTTATTACATAGTCTATCTTAGTCCCTTCTTCAACTGTGACTCCTTGTGCTATTCCTTGACCAGTTACGATACCTGCCGGATAAGTACTGTATTCTTGCGTGACATCTCCAACCTGAAGCCCTGCCCCTTCTAATATTATCCCAACAGCATCATAGCTCTTACCAATAATAGAAGGAACTACAATCTTATTTGGCCCTTTGCTTATGGTTACCTTTACAGGATTTGTTACTTTATTTGTTTCTCCTTCTTTTGGATCTTGCTTCATAATCTGCCCTTCAGGGATAGAATTATCATTTATTCTTTCAGTAACTTCTAACATAAGCCCTACTTGGCTTAATTTTTCTTTCGCTTCTTGCTCACTCATATTTATTATCTTTGGAACTTCTACCTCTTTCACATTAAACAGATTATCTATAAGATAATATCCTCCAAAAACAACAATTGCTAATAATAATCCAGTAATTACAGCTAGAATCACAATCTTATGATTGCCCTTTTTCTTATTCTCCTTGTGATCATCATCTCTTGTAGTTTCAAACTTCTTATTTTTTATTTTAACACTTTTATCAATTTCCTCATTTATCTTTGATACATCAATCACTTTTGTGTTTTGATCCATATCAAAATGTTTTTTTACAAAATCTCCATTGGGCATAACAAGTGATTGTCTTAAATCACTTATGATTTGTGTAGCACTGCTATATCTTTTCATTACATCCTTTGACATGCATTTTAATATAATATCTTCAAGGCTTTTAGGTATTTCCGGATTAATTTCTCTTGGTCTTACAGGTTCATCTTGAATATGCTTTAAAGCCACAGAGATTGGCGTTTCTCCCTCAAAAGGCAATCTGCCAGTAACCATTTCATACAAAACTACACCTAATGAATAGAGATCTGATTTTTCATCTGTATAACCACCTCGAGCCTGTTCCGGAGAAAAATAGTGTACCGAGCCAATGATATTGCCAGTGTTTGTAATGGTACTGGAAGACACAGCTCTTGCAATTCCAAAATCCGTTACTTTTGCAGAATTATCTTCTCTTATAATGATATTATGTGCTTTTATATCTCTATGAACAATGTGGTTGCTATGAGCATGCTCGATAGCCGAACAAATTTGTATAGCAATATTTATTGCATAATCTACACTTAGCTTACCCTTGCTTTTTATTAAATCTTTTAAGGTATGCCCTTTTATATATTCCATGACAATGTAATGAATATCATCTTCTCTTCCAACATCATATATACTAACTATATTTGGATGAGATAGGCTTGCTGCCGATTGAGCTTCTCTTTTAAATTTCTTGATAAACTCTTCGTCTCCAGTAAACTCTGGTCTCAATACTTTCACTGCTACATTTCTATTTAATAGCCTGCATTTAGCCTTATATACTAAGGCCATTCCGCCGCCACCTACTTTTTCTAATATTTCATATCTATCACCTAATACTTTACCAATCAAACGCTTCACCTCCTAGCTCGGCCTTTACTATAATTACAGTAATATTATCAAATCCGCCACTTTCTTTAGCCATAACAATGAGCCTTTCACATATTATATTTACATCTGAATTACTTCTAATTACATCTAAAATCTCTTTATCTGTTACCATATTGCTAAGCCCATCCGTGCAAAGCACAATGAAGTCTCCATCTAATATATCAAACTCATACAAATCTACATCTAACATATATTCTGTTCCTAGTGCTCTAGTAATTATATTTTTTTGAGGATGTGTGCTTGCTTCTTCTGGTTTAATCGTTCCATTCTTCACTAATTCTTCAACAAGAGAATGGTCCTCTGTAAGTTTCGTAATCTCATTATCTCTAACCAGATATACTCTGCTGTCTCCTACATGGCCAATCAATAACTTTTTATGGAATATGCATGCCAATGAAAGAGTAGTTCCCATCCCGATGCATTCACTGCTTAATATTGATTTCTTGTATACCTTCTCGTTTGCATATAAAATAGCATTTTTGATTAGCTTTCTAACTTCATTTGTATGATTCGAATGCTTTTCTATGTAATATTTTATATAATCTATAGCCGTACTGCTGGCAATCTCACCTGCATTACGACCTCCCATTCCGTCAGCCACTATAAAATAAGTAGCATCTCCATATTCATACTGGCACAAGTAAGCATCTTCATTTATCTTTCTTACCAGCCCAATATCACTTAATCCTGAAGACCTCATAAAATCACCTTCACTCGCATTATATAGTTTTAAACCTCTTATTTTCGACACACTCACTTAAAAACCCTTCAATTATGATCATTTATTTGTTCTATATATTTCTGTCTTAACTGACCACAAGCAGCATCAATATCGCTGCCCAACTCTCTTCTTATTGTAGTTTCTATTCCGTACCCTTCCAGAACTTCTTTAAAATCATTTATTGTATTGCGTTCAGATTTTGAATATGCTTTACCCTCAACAGAATTAACTGGAATAAGGTTTACATGACAAAGCATCCCTTTCAATAAGTTTCCTAGCTCACAAGCATCTTCTTTCGCATCATTTATATCTTTTATTAATGCATATTCAAAAGTTACCCTTCTTTTTGTTTCCCCCGTATATTGTTTACAAGCAGCTATCACTTGTAAAATATCATACTTCTTATTGACAGGCATAATCTCAGATCTTCTTTGGTTCTCTGCTGAATGCAACGATATTGCTAAAGTACATTGGAGTTTTTCTTTTATAAAGTCATAAATTCTAGGTACAACACCACATGTGGAAATGGTTATGTGTCGAGTTCCAATATTCATTCCTTTGGGATCGTTAATTATTCTAATAAATTTAATCACTTCATCATAGTTATCAAAAGGTTCTCCGCTCCCCATAAGTACTATATTAGATATTTTAGCCTTTATGTCTCTTTCTATAGCCATAATTTCTTCCAGCATTTCACCACAAGTTAGGTTTCTTACCAGTCCACCAAGGGTAGATGCACAAAAAGAACAATTCATTCTGCAGCCTACTTGGGTAGAAATACAGATACTTCTACCATGTTCATAATGCATCAATACAGCTTCAACGGCATTTCCATCATTGAATTTTAATAGGTATTTTGCAGTTTCATCATATTCGGATTTTTGTTTTTTTTCTATTACAGCTCTATCTATGTAAAAATCATTGGCTATCATATCTATCATATCCTTAGGCATGTTCTTTACCTGAGAAAAATCGTCGATATCTTTATAAATCCATTGAAAAAGTTGTTCCCCTCTATATTTAGGATATCCTTTCTCAATTAAATAGTTTGAAATATCAGCAAGATCTAAATTTTTTATATTTATTTTATTTATCAATTAAATCATCCTATCTTCGTTTTAATCTAGCAATAAAAAATCCATCTATTTTATGAACATTAGGGAATAATTGAATGTAACCAAGTTTGCTTGTTTCCCCATGCAACGTAGGTGGTATGAAGTCTTCTATATCTTCTAAAAAGAATTCTTTGTTTAAATCAAGAAACTTTTCTACCACATGAATATTTTCATTATTATTTATAGTACAAGTACTATATACCAAAACTCCACCTTTTTTCACATATTCTGAAGATACCTTTAAAATCTCAAGCTGCATTTTCTCTAAATCTTCAAGGGTACCAGGACTATTGTTATACTTCAGATCAGGCTTTCTTCTCACTATCCCAAGGCCACTGCAAGGGGCATCCACTAACACTTTATCAGCTTTTCCAACTAAGGTTTTATCTAACTTTAATGCATCATAGACTTCACTTTTAATAATATTTATTCCTAAACGCTTCGCATTTCTTTCAATCAACTGCATTTTATGAGGATGTATATCTCTAGATATTACACTGCCTTGATTTTCCATTATCTCGGCTATATGGGTAGACTTCCCTCCCGGTGCACTGCACACATCAATTATCAAATCATCAGGTTTTGGATTTAGAATATGCGCCACAAGCATTGAACTTTCATCTTGAACTTGATAATATCCGCTGGCAAATGATTTTCTTTCTTCTAAAGCCGATATCCCTTTTAAATATATTGCTTCTTCTACGTATCTTCCACCTTCAACTGATATATCTTCTTTTTCTAAAATGTCCATAAGTTTTTCTTTTTTTATCTTTATGTAATTAATTCTTACACAAAGATCTGCTGTTTCGTTTCCAGCCATAAGCAATTCCTCGCAAAAGCTTTCACCATATTCACTTGTCCATTTATCAATAATCCATATAGGATAAGAGTAAGTCACTGACAAATACTTAGACCGCTCTGCATCTTTATCAGGATATTTAATTTTATCCTTATTCCTGCTAATATTTCGTAAGATACCATTCACAAATTTTACGATTCCTTCATGTCCATACTTCCTGCCTAGTTCTGAGCTTTCATTACACACAGCAGAATCAGGAACTCTATCAAGAAACATGATCTGATATGTACCACATCTCAAAAGATCTTCTATTACAGGCTTTATCTTATTCTTATTTGACTTAATAAATTGATCTAAAATCCAATCAATGAATATTAAGTTTTTTAATGTTCCATATACGATCTCTGTTACCAATGCTTTATCCAGCTTATTTAATTCAGTTAAATCAAGCTGTTTTTTAAGCGCTATATTGGAGTATGCTTTATCCCTCATAATACTAGTAAAAATTTTTAAAGCCTTTTCTCTTGCACAATTATTTTTCATAAATATCCCACACTTTTCAATAAAATAAAAATTTAAACTGATAGCAAATGAGAAATCATATGCTATCAGTCATTATCTAATCTCTTCTTTGTCTTAATATCAATAGTCTTACCAATTGCATAATAGCAGTTAAAGCAGCTGCAACATAGGTCAGCGCTGCTGCATTTAGAACCTTCTTCGCTGGACCAATCTCATCCATAGGAACAATACCATAGGATTCTAACATTCCTATAGCTCTGCTGCTGGCATTAAATTCAACTGGCAAAGTAATAATCTGAAACAAAACTGCAGCTGTGAAAAGCAAAATACCGATATTAATAAGTCCCATAGCGTTGACAGCGAATCCAATGATAAATAGAATCCATGCCGCCTGTGACCCAAAAGAAGCAACAGGTGCGATTGTATTTCTTAGCACAAGAGGTAAATATTCATTTTGATGCTGAATTGCATGTCCGCATTCATGCGCAGCTACTCCTAAAGAAGCTACAGAATTGCCGCTATATACTTCATGAGATAACCTCAGGACTTTATGTCTAGGATCATAATGATCTGTTAATTTACCATTTATCATTTCTATGGGAATATCATAAAGTCCGTTGGAGTCTAATATCTTTCTTGCTACCTCATATCCTGTAAAGCCATTCCTATTTCTAATATTCATATATTTTTTAAAAGTTGAACTTACCTTATTTTGTGCGTAGAAGGCAAACAGCATTGCAGGTATAAGCAATATAAATGTCGAATCAAATCCATATCCATAATTACCAAACATATATTTCCTCCCTTATAGCAATATTTGCCCTTCTTCTATATTATGCCCTCTTAAATACGCTTCAACACTCATTCTTTTCTCGTTTTCAAATTGAATTTCCTTAATTTTCAATCTTCCCTTTCCACAGCTAACTAGAAAATGATCATGGGCGACTTTATAAATCATACCAGCCTCTTCATTTTCAGTCTCATAGTCTAGTGCTTCAGCTAAAAAAATCTTAACAGTCTTGTTTAAATATGAAGTATATGCTCCTGGCCAGGGTGTTACACCTCTAATCAGATTTCTTATTGCTAGTGAATTCATGTTCCAATCTATCTTCCCTGATGTTTTGGATAACATAGGAGCATAAGTTGATTGATTATGATTTTGAGGAATTCTAATAGAAGTTCCCTTTACCAATTGATCAATGGTCTCAACCAATAAAGCGGCTCCTAAAATTGAAAGCTTGTCATGAAGCTGCTGTGCATTTTCAGAATCTAATATAGGAATCTCTCTTTTTAATATCATATCTCCTGTATCTATGCCCTCATCCATATACATGGTGGTTACTCCAGTTATTTTCTCTCCATTTATTATACACCAATTAATAGGCGCTGCTCCTCTATATTTGGGAAGCAAAGATGCATGTACATTTATACATCCATACCTTGGAATATCTAGTATCGCCTTAGGAAGTATCTGTCCGAAGGCAACAACTATTATCATATCTGGATTCATATCTTTAATCTGTTTAATAAATTGAATATCTTTCATTCTTTCTGGTTGGAAAACTTCAATATTATATTTTTGAGCCTCTTCCTTTACGGGCGGAGGCATAAGCTTCTGTCCTCTGCCTTTTGGTCTATCAGGCTGCGTGATAACTGCAGATACTTCATAATTACCATCGATAATCGCCTTAAGACAAGGGACCGCGAAGTCAGGTGTTCCCATAAATAATATTTTCATTTATTTCGTTCCTTTTCCATCTTCTTTAATAATCTTGTCCGTAAAAAGTATACCATTCAGATGATCTATCTCATGGCATAAGGCTCTTGCTAACAGTTCAGTTCCAGTAATTTCAAAAGTCTCTCCATTTCTATTTATTGCTCTTACAATTACCTTGGCTGGCCTTTTTACAGTACCCTTTTCCCCTGGTATACTCAAGCATCCTTCTTCTTCACACTGTGCTCCATGTTCATAAACAATCACTGGATTAACAAGTTCAAGAATACCTTCCCCTATATCTATTACTGCTACTCTTCTTAAGACACCAACTTGAGGAGCTGCTAATCCGATTCCTTCCGCTTCATACATGGTATCTTTCATATCATCAAGCAATGTAATAATTCTTTCATCTACTCTATCAACCTTTTTTGATATTTTTCTTAGTATTTCATCAGAATCTTTCCTTATTTCTCTTATAGCCATAATTTACCTCCATATCTTACACTTCTTAATTTACTTATAACATATTTATAGGATTCATATCTATATTCATGTTAATATTTTCGTTCATAGAATCACTATATATTAATTTTTTAATGGTTTCTTTAATCTTCTCTTCATCTTTTCCCTTTAAAATGATTTGCCATCTATACTTGTTTTTAATCCTAGCAATGGGAGCAGAAACTGGCCCGAGCTTTTCTATACCGCTACCATGAATTTCGTGATCTATCAAGATACTTAATTCTGTCGCTTTTCTTATTACTAAGTTTTCATCTTCCCCACTGATAATAATATTGGTTATTAATGTAAAAGGTGGGTATTCTAATTGCTTTCTTACCTTGATTTCTTCTTCATAAAACCCTTTATAATCATGAACTTGCGCATATTTTATACTATAATGTTCTGGCGAGTATGTCTGAACAATTACTATTCCAGCTTTTTCCCCCCTACCAGATCTTCCAGCTACCTGGGCTATGGTTTGAAAAGTCTTCTCTGCTGATCTAAAATCAGGCAAATTCAGGCTGGTATCTGCAGCGATAATTCCAACAAGGATGACATCTGGAAAATCAAGTCCCTTTGATATCATCTGGGTACCTATAAGTACTTTAGATTGTTTTGTTCGAATTTTTTCTAACAGTGCCTCATGAGAGTTTTTTCTGGTAGTTGTATCTGCATCCATTCTTACAGTATTAAATATATTAAATTTCTTTTGAAATTCTTTTTCTACTTTTTGAGTGCCTACCCCAAAGTACTTAATATTTTTACTGCTACATTTAGGACAATTCTTTGGATTTTCAATATTATATCCGCAGTAATGACATGTCAATCGATTTTCACTCATATGATAAGTTAAAGAAATATTACATCTTGGACATTTCATTACAATTCCACATTCACGACAAGATACAAAAGTTGAATAACCTCTTCTGTTCAAAAATAAAATCATCTGATCTCCTGATTTTAATGTATCAAGTATTGCATTCATAAGCTTTTCACTAAATATTGTTTTATTCCCATTTTTGAGTTCTTCACGCATATCTGTAATAATAACTTTAGGCATCTGTTTCCCATTTACTCTCTCTAGCATTTCTACAAGTCCAAACTCGCCAGTCTGCGCTTTATAATATGTTTCAACAGAAGGGGTTGCCGTACCAAGGATCAGCTTGGCATTTTCTATTTCACATCTTTTTTGAGCTACTTCTCTAGTCAGATACTTTGGACTGATTTCAGACTTATAAGTATTTTCATGTTCCTCATCTATAATGATAACACCTAGATTATGAAAGGGAGCAAAAACTGCTGACCTTGCACCAATTGCGATCTTCGCAATACCTCTTTTTATCTTTTTCCACTCGTCAGATCTTTCTCCTTGTGATAATCCACTATGTAAAACAGCAATATTATCACCAAATCTATTTTTAAATCGTCCTATGGTTTGCGGAGTTAATGATATTTCGGGAACAAGAATAATCGCTTCCTTAGCAAGATTCAAATATTTATCTATAATCTCAAAATACACCTCTGTCTTCCCACTTCCTGTGACTCCATGTAAAAGAACAGGTTTATTTTGATCACAATAATCAAAGATCTTATTTAATGCCTCTTTTTGTACCTCTGTTAAAATATGCTTATTGGTATAACTAGCCCCACTATTAAGTTCTCTATATTCTTCCCGTTCTACAATATTAATACATCCTTTTTTCGCCAGAGTATTTATAGTTGAATATTCAACGTTATATTTAGCTTTTATATCTTTATACCCTATTCCTGAATTTCCTTGAATTATTTTTAATGCTTCTATCTGTTTTTTTGCATGATTGGGCAGTTCAATATGTATTTCATCGTTTAAGAATATATATTTTTCTTTCTTTAAATATACATCCTTCTGAATAATCTGCTTTATACTAATGATTCCTTTATCTTTCATCTTTTTTAAATACAAATTGATATTAATATGATTAAAAAATGATTTTAATTGTTCTATATCTACTTTATCATCATTTTTCTCTATATATTCTATTATATCTAACATTTGAATGGATGTTACATCATCCGTTATATTGTTTAACTCTACTATATGACTTATCTTACTTCTCACAGAAGTAGGAATCGTAGCTTTTATGGCATCTATATAAAAGCACAAGTATTTATCTTTCATCCAAATTGCAAGATCAACAAGACTTTTACTTATAACAGGTTCCAAATCAATCAGCTTTATTATGCTTTTTATCCTTTTAAAATCAATATGGAGCTCATGGGTTATTCCAACAACAAATCCTTCTACTTTCTTATTCCCTTTTCCAAAAGGGACCAAAACTCTGCATCCAATTTGAATTGTTGTATTCATCTCATCAGGAATAGAGTAATGATATATCTTATCTGTTTCCTTGTGTCGATTATCCACTACTATTTCAGCATAGATTATCTTGTCCATCTCTATTCTCCCCTTACATGGTAAAAGCGTACTTATGTACGCTTAATCAACTTTGAAGCTCTATCCAATATGATGTTAGCAAGCTCTACTTTGCTCATTATTGGTAATTTCTCAGCAGTTCCATTTTTATTAATGATGGTTGCAACATTGGTTTCCGTACCAAAACCCGCTCCCTCGACCTTTAAATCATTTGCAATAATCAAATCAGCATTCTTTTTATGCAATTTTGATTTAGCATTCTCAATTAAATCTTGAGTCTCCATTGCAAACCCTACTAGCACTTTATCACCTTTTATTTTGCCTAATTCCAACAAAATATCTGTGTTCCTATTCAATTTTATATAAAGTTCATCATCTTTCTTTTTTAATTTTTGGGTGCTGACTTCAGCAGGTGTATAATCTGCAACAGCAGCACTCTTTATAATGATGTCTGACTGTTTAAAATGCTCCATCACCTTTTCAAACATCTCTTTTCCTGATATCACATTAATACGCTGAACACCTTCTGGTGTAGCTAATTTAGTAGGACCACTGATAAGTGTAACTTTTGCGCCTCTGGCAGCAGCTCTTTCAGCTATGGCAAATCCCATTTTCCCTGTAGAATGGTTTGAGATATATCTTACTGGATCAATGGCTTCCTGAGTGGGTCCCGCAGTGACTAGAATACTCATAGACTTTAAGTCACTTTTAGAGCTTAGAATCTGAATTATCTTCTGCTCAATGAATTCAGGTTCTTCCATTTTACCTTGACCTATATCTCCACAAGCAAGTCTGCCCACTGCAGGTTCAACAAATAAATATCCTAATGATTTTAGCTTTTCAATATTATTCTGTACAATTCTATTTAAATACATATTGGTATTCATTGCTGGCGCAAAAATCACTGGAGCTCTTGTTGCCATTATTGTAGTCGACAGCATATCATCTGCAATCCCATTGGCAACTTTACCTATTATATTTGCCGTTGCTGGTGCCACAATCATAATATCTGCTTTCTTTGCCAATGCAATATGCTCAATCTCCCAATATTTTGGTTCGCTAAAAGTATCTACCACAACTTGGTTTAGGGATAGGGATTGAAAAGTAAGGGGCATCACAAACTTAGTAGCAGATTGAGTCATTATTACATCCACATTTGCATTCAATTTCTTCAGCCTGCTGACCAGTTCACAAGCTTTATATGCTGCTATACCTCCACTTACCCCAAGGATAATATTTTTACCTTCCAACATTCTATTCACCTTCAGATTCTAATTCTGGACTTCTTTCATAAGTTATTTTTCCTTCTTCTATTTCCCATACAGCTATGGTTACAGGCTTATTAGAATCAAACTTTGTAAGCTTGACGTATCCATCTACTATTTGTCTAGCCCTTTTAGATGTAGCTACTACAAGGGTATATTTGCTATCTACCTTTTGCATTAATGAAGCTAAAGTAGGGTATATCATAGTCTATTCCTCCTCAAAATTTAAATAATCAATATTAACTCTTTTCATTTTATATTTTTCTGCTTGAAGAATATTTTCAATTTTATCAGCAGCGCTTCTTATACTATCATTCACTATTAAATAATCATAATAGGATGACAACCTTATTTCTTTATTAGCACATCTTAATCGCTTTTTTATATCTTCCAGGGTTTCAGTGCCTCTGTTCAGTATCCTATTTTTCAATTCTTCAAAAGAAGGAGGCATAATAAATATTAATATTCCTTCATCAAATGCATTCTTAACATTAACAGCGCCCTGGGTATCAATTTCCAATATTACATCTTTGCCTTCATTGAGTCTGTCAAAAACATACTGTTTAGGAGTACCATAGTAGTTATCATAAACCTTAGCATATTCTATAAACTCATTATTTTCAATCATTTTAATAAAATCAGTTTTATCTTTAAAGAAATAATTTAAACCTTCTATTTCGCCAGTTCTAGGCTTCCTCGTTGTAACAGAAATAGAAAGCTCAAGATTTGGAATATTTCTGCTAAGAAGCTCTTTACATATTGTCCCTTTCCCTGTCCCCGAAGGTCCTGAAATAACAATAAGCAGCCCTTTTCTACTCATAACTTTCCCCCATTTAACTATTCTTCACCTGCTACCTCTTCTTCATCATCTTTATCCGATAACCTATGGGCTACTGTTTCAGGTTGAACTGCGGATAGTATTACATGATCGCTATCCGTGATAATTACCGCTCTGGTCCTTCTCCCATATGTAGCATCAATAAGCATTCCTCTATCTCTTGCTTCTTGAATGATCCTTTTGATTGGCGCTGATTCTGGACTAACTATTGCAACTAATCGATTAGCGGAAACAATATTCCCAAAACCGATATTTATTAATTTTATACTCATTCATTTTCCTCCATTACTCTACGTTTTGAATTTGTTCTCTTATTTTTTCAATATCTGATTTTATACTTATAACACTATTTATAATGTTCAAGTCTACTGCTTTTGAACCTATCGTATTCACTTCTCTATTCATTTCTTGCACAATAAAATCTAATCTTTTACCAACAGAATTACTATTCTCAATTGTGCTTCTAAACTCTTTAATATGACTTTTCATTCTCACGAGTTCTTCATCAATACAACATTTGTCTGCAAATATGGCGACCTCCATCATGAGCCTATTTTCATCAAGCACAACATCCTTCGTTAAATCCTTTATTCGATCATGTAATTTCATTTTGTATTCTTGTATATAATTATGTCCACATCCTTCAATAATAGAAAGGGTTTTCTCAACATCGCCAAGTTTCAGCATGATATCATCAAAAAGTCTGGTTCCCTCTCTATGGCGCATCTGAATTAACATCTCAGTTGCTTGTTCCAATGCATTTTTTAATATAATCCAAATTTGTTCCTCATCTTGCTCAATTCTTTCAGGTTTTAGAATATCAGGAAATCTTGCAAGTAACGCAAGGCTAACATCATCTTTTATGTCATACTGGTTTCTTAATGCATGAAGACTATCAATATATGCAGATGCTAAGTTTTGATCTATCTTTATTTGAACATCCTGCTGAAATAAATCATAATTCACATATATATCTACTTTACCGCGGTTAATTTTGCTAGTTATATATGCCCTTACCTTTTCTTCAAAGGAAGAGTATAGTCTTGGTATCCGAATTGAATAATCACTGTATCTGTGGTTCACAGATCTAATCTCTACTGAAAAGGTAATATTATTTTCTGTATATTCACCTCTTCCATATCCTGTCATACTTCTTATCATTATTCTTCACCCTTCCCCATTAATTTATAGAGATTAATATTTATTTTATATAAAATAAATTCCTTTAAATATTTCTTCTGCAGGGCCTTCCATATATGCATCTTCCCCTTCTTGCCAACGAATCTTCAAGTCACCGCCTCTTAAATGGACCAAAACATCTTCGTTTAAAACTTCATTTTTTATCCCTGCAATAACAGATGCACAAGCTCCAGTTCCACATGCCAAAGTATAACCAGCTCCTCTTTCCCATGTTCTTAGAGCTATCTCATTTTTTGATATAGCTTTTACAAAATTCACATTAGTTTTAAGAGGAAATGCTTTATGATTTTCTAATTTACATCCTAATCCTATTACATATTCATCATCGATGTTATCAGTAAAAATTACTGTATGTGGCACACCCATTTTAAGGGCACTTATGTGGACTCCATATTCACTGATATTTGTATTTAAGACCTTTTCGCCTTCAATGGTACAAGGAATTAGCTTAGGATCAAATATTGGCTTTCCCATATTTACTATGATACTATTTACTTTACCATTATTGACTATTAATCTAGGAATTATGATTCCTGATACTGTTTCAACAGTAATTATTTCCTTCCTAATAATATTCTTTTCATAAATATGCTTAGCAAAGCATCTAGA
>JAUQXG010000060.1 GCA_030834765.1 Lutispora sp. | reverse complement strand
TGCTGGTCTTGCATGCAGACCGCTTTTGCTATTGACTATAGCAGTTGATCTCTCCATGGCTTATATTTGCTCCTTTCTTTGATTACCATCAATATATAAAAGCAATTAACGTGCCAATTTAATCAAATTTTAGATATTCCTGTTAAAAAGATATACAGCACATATACTCTTGATTTCTCAAGTGCTGCACTTTTTATATTTTATGTTTGTACGGCAATACTTAGGCCTAAACGTGCAAATAGTGTGCAATAATATTGCACACTATTTGCACGATAGCATTTTATTTACACGGTAGAGATATGTCAAATTCGCTGTTTGATAAAAACATCTTGCATATATATGCTGCTTCATCGTCTCCAATCTTTAGCCCAAAGGTCTTTTCCATATTTTGAAGACGGTTTTTCACTATAGTAAATTGGTGATGAAACTGATTTTTATAGCTTTGTAAATCCTCAAAGCTTCTCGGCCTATCTCCCTGTTTTAATTTGTCAGCCGTAAAGCAAAGATGAAGTACCATTCCTATTTTTACTTCATTTTTTATTTTCAGTTTTAAATCCTCTTCAATATTCTCAATGACTTCTCTAACCTTTTCAATCAAAGTTTCACTTTCCAGTGCTTCGATATGTTCTCTCAAAGACTGCCTTACCACGCCATAAACTTGCTCATTGCTGATGATTGCATTTAATTTACTTATTCCTTCTCCTGATAGTATATCTATTGCACAAATAAAAGGAGTGGTACCCAGACTGATACTCACAGTACTTACTACTGCCAATACCTGATATTTTTCTTTATATTGCTCCACCTTTATAGAGAACTCTTTAGTATCCATGATATTAAGAGGTATTATTTCTATATTCTCACAGTCAAGCTCTTGCTTTATAATATGCTTTAACTTTTCTGAAGCACCTTCTCCCGTGTAACAAGCGGTGATAATTATATTCTTTTTATCAAAATCCTTTTGTTTCATCTTTTCTTTATTTTCAAGGATTGCTGTTTTGAAGCTGTCAATGATGCTGTCATATATATAGTATAGCTCTCTTCCTAAAACTGCCTTTCTACAAGCATCCAAAACAATAGGCGTGCTTGTGAGATCTATGGTTTTTATCATAATACCCGTTTCTTCATAAATCATATCTCCAAAGTTTGTCAATGATCCCATATCTACAAGGAGCAATATTCCCCTGCCTTTATTTAGCTCTACTGCTTTTGCCTTGGCAAGCTTATACATTTCCTGGGGCTCCATATCCAAGGGCATATCAAGGGCTGCTGCATGGTCAGTCCCGATCAAAGAATTACACACCTCTACCATACTGCTTGCAGTAGAATTGCCATGCATCATTACCAATATACCAACTTTATCCTTATCTGCTTCTTCCACACTAGATGAAGGGGAAGCCAAAAACATGGTGATATAACCGATCTCATCTAAAGGAGTATGTATTCCAAGCTTGATATCTATCAGCTTTACCGCCTCCATAGCAGTAAGAAATTCATCATGATGCTCTATTCTTATCAAATTTAGTCTTGGGTGATAGATTTTCATTCCTTTTTGTATTCTGTCAATAAATCCACTGATATGTAATGCAAATCCTATTTTAATTTTTTCATCGTACTTTCTTTTCAGTCTTTCTGATGAAAAATCAAGTATTTCGCAGGATATGTCCATGGCTTCTTGATTTATAATTTTATTGATTTCATTATTTCTTAGTTTTTGAGGCAGCTGCCCTATATATTTTTTAAAATTTCCTTCTATATCTATATTTATGATTTGATTGATTTCTTCATCTTTTATTCCAGCATTTTTCAATACACCAATACGCTTTTCTATTGTGTCGTAAAAATCGCCATTATCTAAAGACTGTTCCATTGGGTCTCCCCATTGCTCTTTATGACTAAACCTCAAAACCTCTTCCTTTGACTTCAAAAGATAATCTATTTCTTCCCTGCTTTTATTTATATTCATGATCCCTCTTCTTACATGCTGTGGAAGGTCTGTCTGGGCAACTAATATATAGCTTTCATTTCTCGATTTATAATTTACGAAGGCTTTCGCACATGCCAGTTGAATATCGCTTTTTAGCTGCCCTATATTATTGGGACATTCATATAAAAGCAAAGATATGATGGAGTTTTTGTTTATGTAAACATTTTTTCCTATTCTCTTGGATTCTTGTTGAATAAACGTCTCTATGAGCTTATAGCGCTCCCCAGCCCCTCTTTCTCTTAAAGCTGGAAGTTTTACTATCATAGGTATTCTTCTTGCAAAGGTATTCAAAAGATATGATCTCGGATCTTCTGTGGTAGCAGCAATAATCTGCACCTTCGCAAATGCAGTTTTCTCCGTTTCTCCAAGAGGGGAAAATTTACCTTGGTCAATGAAAGTGAAAAGCATTTCCTGTCCTTGAGATGAAAGCCTGTGAACTTCATCAAGGAAAAGCATTCCGCCATCTGCTTTCTTTAAAAGACCTTCTTTGTCTTTATCGGCACCCGTATATGCACCTTTTTTTACGCCAAATATTTGTGCTATGACCAATTGAGGGTTTTCTGCATAATCTGCACAGTTGAAGTGTATAAAGGGTGCACTTTTAGCTATCGCTCCTGATTCTATGGCAAAGCTGTGCATCAGCTCTGCAAACATAGACTTGCCTACGCCAGTTTCTCCCAGTATCAATGTATGCAGACCTCTGGGAGGATAAAGAATGGCGGCCTTCGCTTGTTGTATGGAAAGCTGAAGGCTTGGATAAATCTCCACGATTCTATCAAAGCTGTTATCGCCTTCTATATTTTTCAAAACATTATCTTCAGAATTACCTTTTATGGTTTTATAAAGAACAGGGCGCCCGTCTGTTTTTTCAACCAAATTTTCTTGGAAAAGTTTATTCAGATAGCGGCTCGTACTAGTTCTGTCAATATTCAATGCAGTACTTAGCTCCTCTGCGGATACCCCGTTCTTCGAACCTTTTTCCATCTGCTTTAGCATCCCAAAAACCTGGTCAATCTTTTTCATAAAAATCCCCTCATAACATTTATCGAATTTCTATAAATTATTCCATTCTTCTCTTAATAGACCATATAAAAGCATATCATATCTTTCTCCATCTCTATTTATAAACTTTCTATACGTACCTTCCTTTTGAAATCCAGCATTTTCATATAGCTTTATGGCGCCTTCATTATAAGCTATGACATTTAGCTGAATACGATAAAAATTCAACTCATTAAACCCAAAGTCTAATAATAAGCTTAATGCCTCTTTTCCTAGTCCTTTGCCTGTATATCTTTCATCTCCTATGCCTATGAATACTGTGGCTACTCCATTGCTCCATATGATATCGTCAAAGCCTATAATCCCTATAATATCCTCTGAATCATTTTCTCTGATGGCAAAGATATACTTTACAAAAGAATCTGAAAATTCTTCAAGCATTTGCTTTACATCCTTTTGATTCTGGGGAAAGGCCGGCAGCATATCGTAATATCTTAAAAAAGCTATATCATTAAACCACTTTTCAATGGCTTCTACATCTGCTTCTTTTATTGAGGTAAGTTTTAAGTTTGGACCACAAAATAAATTTCTCATATTAACTCCTTCCTGCACATCATGCAGTTGCTCCATAAAATAGAATCGATAAATAGGATTGCGCTTTTCAAATTACACCTCTTAAGAAAGTTATAAGATATTTTTTCTCAAGTTTATATGGATCATAGGCTAGCTTGGCTTTGCGAAGTCCTGCTATTCCCAGATCCTCTTCCCTATTTATATATGCAACACCCTTTAAGTATTGTTCTGCAAAGCATCTATTAATAAAAGCATAGATCCCTTTATAATCAGTATCTCCTTTTTCCGTATGAATGATAGCCATTTCAGCACTTGCCTTCTCCCCAATTGTAAAACCTACTATCTTTTCATCTACATAAACAGCCAGCCCAATGGCATTCAAATGACTGATATTCATCAAAACATCTCTTACCCCGCCTACTTCAAACTTTAGCTCTCTGTTTGTGCTTTTCTGGGCTTCAAACCATATCCTAGAGAACTCTATGCAGTCCGCAATCACCCCTTCATCCTGTATATCCTTTATGGAATAATTATAATAGTCGGCAAACTGATTATATTGCAGCCTTCTTTTTCTAAGCTTTTCTCCTGTAAGATTTATCATTCTTTCCGTTTCATATATATAGTCAAAGTTTTTTACATCTTCATCATACAAAAAGTTTTCTCCATAGATATTTTTAAGCTTTTGCAAAAAAGGTTCTTCCACATCTCTGAATATGAAATTTATATTTTCATCTCCTTCCTTTATCTTTAAAAGCTCAGAAATAATCTCTTGTAGATTTTCATCAGAATAACCTATGGGTTCCATGAAATAGGAGCCTATTTTTTCTTCTGTTTTCTTAATGACCAATGCATCCTTAATAATGGTATATTCTACATTGCAATACCTTCTCCAAAGATATAAGTTTACGAATGAATATTCATAAGTACCAAATTTATAATCCTTTTGATATTTATGAAAAATCTCTCTATCCTCAATATCTAAGTTTTTGAATTTATACAAAAAAACATCACCTTTCGATTTTCGTCAAAATATTAGTGTCTATTATATTTTAAAAATTACCTTTTATAGAAAGTTAAAAAGCAA
>JAUQXG010000511.1 GCA_030834765.1 Lutispora sp. | reverse complement strand
GACAAGGGCTATACTGCATTATGATTTGCCTTTAAATGAAATCATATATGACTTCTTCGATGCATTAAAATCAAGGACAAGAGGATATGCTTCCTTTGATTATGAGCTGAAGGGTTACGAAAAGTCTGATCTAGTGAAACTGGATATGATGTTAAATGGAGAAATCGTAGATGCACTATCCTTTATCGTGCATAAGGAGAAAGCCTATGGCAGAGGCAGAGCGATGGCTGAAAAGTTAAAGGATGTCATACCAAGACAAATGTTTGAAATCCCCATACAGGCAGCCGTTGGACAAAAAGTAATTGCTAGAGAAACAATAAAAGCAATGAGAAAAGATGTTCTTGCCAAATGCTATGGGGGAGATATTACCAGAAAGAAAAAGCTTCTTGAAAAACAAAAAGAAGGAAAGAAGCGCATGAGGCAAGTAGGAAGTGTAGAGCTTCCGCAAGAAGCATTTATGTCAGTATTGAAGTTAAACGATTAGGAGAGCCCTATATGAAAAATATCGGTTTATATATACACATACCCTTTTGTCAAAAAAAATGCCTGTATTGTGATTTTAATTCTTATGAAGGCAAAATAGGTAAGGCGGAAGCATATGTAAAAGCATTAATAAAAGAAATAAACTTATATAAGATGGATCATAAATTTAATTTTAAGACAATTTTTATCGGTGGGGGTACCCCCACCCTTATTAATTGTCTTTTTATAGGTGAAATATTAGAAGCAGTGAAAAAAGATAGAGAACCTGATGCAGAGATATCCATAGAATGCAATCCAGGTACATTAAATGAAAAAAGTCTAGAAGTATATAAAGACTTCGGAATAAACAGGTTAAGTATAGGCCTTCAAGCTTGGCAAGATCCCTTGCTTCAAAGTATAGGAAGAATCCATTCAAGAGAAGAGTTTATAAATAGCTTTAAGTCAGCAAAAGCTGCGGGATTTCATAATATAAATGTAGATCTCATGTTTGCACTTCCTGGGCAAACGATGGAGATGTGGGAGGAAACCCTAAATCAAGTTTGCAGTCTGGGTGTGGAGCATATTTCTTGCTATAGCTTAAAGCTTGAAGAAGGAACAAAGCTTTATAATATGCAAAAGAAGGGCAAAATAATAATGCCTGATGAAGATCTGGATATTGATATGTATCACAGAGCCATAGAAGTTTTGGACTCTTATGGATGCAAGCAGTATGAAATATCAAATTTTGCCAAACCTGGTTTTGCATGCAAACATAACCTTGTATATTGGCATAATGAAGAATATCTCGGAGTGGGGGCAGGAAGTCATTCAAAGCTTTTTGGAAAAAGGTTTTGGAACATTTCACCTATTGATCAGTATATAGAAACTATAAATTCCGGAAAACTGCCTGTTTTAGGCGAAGAGCAATTAAGCAAGGAAGACCATATGTGGGAAAGTCTTTTCCTGGGACTTAGGCTAAATGAAGGGGTAAATATCAAAGAATTTGAAATGAAATATGAAATAGACTTTTTTCAGAAGTATGGTAAAAAGCTAGATTATCTGAAAAAAAATGATTTAATGATGCAAACCTGCGGAAACATAATATTAACAAGCAAGGGAAGAGACTTATCCAATATAGTTTTTGTGGAATTATCATAAAAATTTATCAAAAACTATTGACAAAGAATATTGGTAGTGATATTTTTAAATCAGAATTAGCACTCGAAGATGTAGAGTGCTAACAAGGTGGTGAATGAGTGAATATTGGAGATAGAAAACAACTAATTCTACAAGCGATAATAGAAGATTATATCAATACAGCTGAACCTGTAGGATCTAGGACCATTTCAAAAAAATACCTGACAGCAATAAGCCCTGCAACGATTAGAAATGAGATGGCGGATCTTGAGGAAATGGGGTATATAGAGCAGCCTCATACTTCGTCAGGAAGAATTCCTTCTGATAAAGGTTATAGAGTGTATGTGAATCAAATATTAGCGCAGCAGAAAATAATCGAGATGCATCAGGAATTCATTAAAACAGAATTCTTTGACACATTAGGAGAAATTGACCGCCTTATAAAACATGCATCTAAGCTTTTATCTCAATTAACAAGCTATACATCTATTGCTATGGCTCCTCAGATGAAATCGGCCATGTTAAAGCGGATACAGCTCATAAAAATTGATACCACTACTTTGCTTATTGTACTCATAACCAATTCTGGAATAGCAAAAAATGGTGTTATCAGAGTAACAAAGGACTTGTCACATGATTTGGTTGATAAATTAACTCGGATATTTAACGAAGTATTTGAAGGATTGTCAGTACAAGACATCAATGATGGGATGATAAAAGAGTTAATGCTTCGGATGAATGGGTATCACGATATCGCTGAACAGGTTTTGTTGGAAATTATAAGAACCCTTCAGTATACCGATAAAACTGAAATATACCATGATGGAGCAGCGAATATGCTAAACCTACCAGAGTTCAAAGATATTGATAGAGCAAGAGAGTTTTTCAATATACTTGAAGAAAAAGAGATGCTTTTTAATCTTCTGAATGAAGCAGAAAATGATGTAAGTGTTGCTATAGGCAGTGAGAACAAATATGAGCAGCTTAACGACTGCAGCGTTATAACAGCTACCTATAAAATAAATGGAAAGACAATTGGCTCAATCGGAGTGGTAGGGCCAACTCGAATGGATTATACAAAAGTAATCTCCATTGTGGATTGTGTAAAGGGAAACATGACAGAGATTTTGACAAAGCTTTTAAACCGCTAGGAATAGGAGGCAATCCCTCCTATACATATATAATATAATCATAAGGTGGGCTGATAAATGAAGCAAAAAAAAGAAAAGATCGATCAAGAAACAAAAGAAGAGAATGAGGTAAAGACCGTAATGGAAGAAGAGATACAAACAGGCGAAAATGAGCTTGAGAACCTAAAAAAAGAATTAGAAGAAAAAGCGAAGCAAAGTGACGATTATATGAATAGACTAATGAGACTTCAAGCGGATTTTGAAAATTACAAAAAAAGAGTTGCAAAGGAAAGAGAAGAGATGTACTCTTTCGCACTAGAGTCTATCGTTACAGATATTCTACCAGTACTAGACAATTTGGACAGAGGTATATGCTCCTTTAAGTCAGACAATCTGGATGCAAAATACGTAGATGGTATAGAAATGGTGCAGAAACAGCTTATCAATGTGATGGAAAAGAATGGAGTAAAGGAAATCCAAAGTGAAGGATGCGACTTTGATCCCAATATGCATCATGCAGTCATGCAATGTGAAGCATGCGAAGAAGATGAAAATAAAATCAAGTCAGTTATGCAAAAAGGCTATATGCTAGGAAATAAAGTAGTCAGACCATCTTTAGTACAGGTGGCTGTAAAAAGTTAAAAAATATATTGAGAGAATTTAAGGAGGAAAAATAAATGGCAAAAGTTATAGGTATTGACTTAGGTACAACAAACTCATGTGTAGCAGTTATGGAAGGTGGAGAACCTGTTGTAATTCCAAATCCAGAGGGTAATAGAACAACACCTTCAGTTGTAGGTTTTTCAAAGACAGGTGAAAGATTAGTAGGTCAAATTGCAAAGAGGCAGGCAATCACAAATCCAGATAGAACCATTGCTTCAATTAAAAGAGAAATGGGCACAAACCATAAAGTAAACATTGACGATAAGACATATAGCCCACAAGAAATATCAGCCATGATACTTGCAAAATTAAAACAAGATGCAGAGAGCTATTTAGGACAGACAGTCACACAAGCGGTTATTACAGTTCCAGCATATTTTAGTGACAGTCAAAGACAAGCAACGAAAGATGCAGGAAAAATAGCGGGCTTAGAAGTATTAAGAATCATAAATGAGCCTACAGCAGCAGCATTGGCTTATGGATTAGACAAAGAAGAAAGTCAAAAAGTTTTAGTATTTGACCTTGGCGGAGGAACCTTCGATGTATCTATACTTGAGCTTGGAGACGGTGTATTTGAAGTTTTAGCTACAAGCGGTAACAACAAGTTAGGTGGAGATGACTTTGACCAAAGGATCATTGACTTTTTAGCAAATGAATTCAAAAAAGAAAATGGTATGGATTTAAAGAATGATAAAATGGCAGTTCAAAGATTGAAAGAAGCTGCAGAAAAAGCGAAAATTGAACTTTCTGGAGTGCTTCAAACACAAATTAGTTTGCCGTTTATTACAGCGGATGCATCAGGCCCTAAGCATATGGAAATCACCCTTACAAGAGCCAAATTTGATGAATTGACTAGTGATTTAGTTGAAAAAACTATGGAGCCTACCAGAAAAGCTTTATCTGATGCTGGCCTTTCTGTAGATAAATTAAATAAAATAATATTAGTTGGTGGTTCAACAAGGACACCAGCAGTACAAGAAGCAGTGAAGAAGCTTACTGGCAAAGATCCATATAAAGGAATAAACCCAGATGAATGTGTTGCCATAGGTGCAGCAATTCAAGCGGCAGTTCTTACTGGAGAAGTAAAAGATGTATTGCTCCTTGATGTAACACCACTATCCCTTGGAATTGAAACATTAGGTGGAGTATTTACAAAACTTATTGAGAGAAATACAACCATACCTACCAAGAAGAGCCAAGTATTCTCAACAGCAGCTGATGGACAGACAAGTGTTGAAATACATGTGCTTCAAGGTGAAAGAGAAATGGCAACTTATAACAAGACCCTTGGAAGATTCCAATTAACAGGTATTCCACCAGCACCAAGAGGAGTTCCACAAGTTGAAGTTACTTTTGATATAGATGCAAATGGAATAGCTCATGTAGGAGCAAAAGATTTAGGAACAGGTAATGAGCAAAAAATTACAATCACTGCAAGCACAAACCTTTCTGATGATGATATACAAAATGCAGTAAAAGATGCTGAAAAGTTTGCAGCAGAAGATAAATTAAAGAAAGAAGAAATAGAAACTAGAAATCAAGCGGATAGCCTAGTATATCAAACAGAAAAATCATTAAAAGATCTTGGAGATAAGATAAACCCTGAAGATAAAGCAAAAATAGATGCTGAATTAAACAATGTGAAAGAAAAGCTGAATGGAACAGATACAGAAGCCATAAAAGCAGCTTCCGAAGAATTGACAAAGGTATTCTATGAAATTTCAGCTAAAGTATATCAAGCAACAGGAGCACAAGGCGGCGAAGGTGCAGGTCCAGAAGCTGGATTTGATGGAGCAGCAAATGAAGGCGGAGCCAATGATGATACAGTGAATGCAAATTATAAGGTAGAAGACGATAAATAATTATTAACATTTGAAAATGAACGAGTTTTGTTGCGCAGCAATAAACATTTTGCGCAAGCAATAAACAACTATCGTTCATTTTCAAACGTTTAAAGTTGGTGAGGTGTAACAGTGGCAGTTAAAAGAGATTACTACGAAGTGCTCGGAGTCAGCAAAGGAGCCTCGGAAGAAGAAATAAAAAAGGCATATAGACAGCTTGCAAAAAAGTATCATCCTGATATGAACCCAGATAACAAAGAATCTGAAGCTAAGTTTAAAGAAGCAAACGAAGCCTACGAAGTATTAAGTGATAAAGAAAAGCGTGGAAGATATGATCAATTTGGCCATGCTGGAACAGATCCAAATGGATTTGGAGGTGCTGGCGGATTTAGTGGCTTCGGAGGCTTTGAAGGTGATGTAGGTGGTTTTGGAGATATTTTTGACATGTTTTTTGGCGGCGGAGGTGGCGCTGGCAGAAGAAGAGGCGGGCCTCAAAAAGGTGCTGATCTGAAATACGAAATGGAGATTGAGTTTGAAGAAGCAGCTTTTGGTATAAAGAAAGATGTAACAATAGCGAGAAATGAGAATTGCAGTGAGTGCAAAGGAACTGGTGCGAAGCCAGGCAGCAAGGTTGATACTTGCAGAACCTGCGGTGGTGTAGGTGAAGTAAGATATACCCAAAACACCCTTCTTGGGAAAGTAGTAAATGTAAGGCCTTGCGATGAATGCAGAGGCACAGGAAAAATAATAAAAGATAAATGCAGCAGCTGCTATGGAAAAGGCACTGTTAAAAAGAATAGAAAGATTACCCTTGATATTCCGGCAGGTGTGGATAATGGATCTGTTATTCCTCTTCGCGGAGAAGGTGAACCAGGAGAAAAAGGCGGCCCTAATGGAGATTTATACATCTATATTAGAGTAAAATCTCATAAGCTCTTTAAGAGAGATGGAGTTAACGTATATTCTGAAATGCCGATTTCCTTTGTTCAAGCAGCTCTAGGTGATGAAATTAATATACCTACCCTAGATGGTGATGCAAAATTCACCATACCTGAAGGTACACAAACCGGAAGTACCTTTAAACTGAAAGGGAAAGGAATACCAAGCCTGAGAGGTTCATCAAGAGGAGATCAATACTTTACTGTAAAGGTAATCGTCCCTAAAAAATTGAATGAAAAGCAGAAAGAACTTTTAAAGAAATTTGCAGAGATATCGGGAGATAGCTTTGGAAAATCAATATTTGATAAAGTGAAGGATGCTTTTGGGAAATAGAATAAAGGATGTAACAAAACATAAATTTTGTTACATCCTATTTTTTTATTTTTTAATGATCGCTCTTGCGATTTCATTTGCAGCGATCATGCCTGTTTGAAGAGCACCGTTGATCCAGCCATGTTTTTGAGATATATGTTCCCCTGCAAACTGAACTTTTCCGTTAAATTCCGGTTGTGTTACATTATAGGCAAAAAGAGTCTTGTCTAAAGGCTCATAAAAGGTTAAGCCACCCCAAACGTAAGGCTGTATGCCCCAATTTATAGAGGCATAACCCAAGGTTATAGAATCAATGTAGGCCCTTGAGAGTCCATGAATTTCTGCAACATATCTTTTTACATCATCAATTCTTAAGCCTATTTCTTCACCACCTAGTCTGATTGCATTTTGTCCCCAATTGTAAGAGGCAAGCATTACACCAGGTTCATTGGGAGATTTCCCTGGTCTCATTTGCCAGCCATTATATATTCCTTTGATTGGCATTGCGTGATCCGATGGATAAAATAAATCGATCAAAGGCAGATCCGTCACTGTATCTCCACCAACAATATCATAAGGATATTTTTCCCAGAATCTTTCTTTAAAGAATATTGCGGTCTTTTGTGCTACCTCATAGTTTAGCTCATTGATTGCCTGCATCTTCACAACGCCGAAAAGAGGATTGATATCAACACGCCTTAAGCTTGAGAAAGGTATGGCACATATGATGTAATCAAACTTTTCCATGGCTGTTGTACCAGTATTTAAATCCCTAAATTTGAGAATTACACCTTCATCCTTTGAGGCTTCATAGATTCCATCTACTTGAATCTTGAATCGAAATTTGACTTTATCATGAAGCTCTTTATAAAGTGCATTTGGAAGGCTAGTGGTACCATTTTCAATATAATATGTAAATGCGAAATCGGCTGAATAAGCATCCTGTAAAACCTCAGCAAGGTTTAAATGAAAAAAATCAATATCAAAGGTTGATAGATAACCCAGCATCATGGTGGCTTGTTCACTG